>CAYTUX010000174.1:0-14098 GCA_964441455.1 uncultured Victivallales bacterium
CATACATATCATAATTTTGCAACAAAAAAAAAGAAATATTTCCATTTTTTTTAACTTACGGCATATTTTTTTGAAAAGTTTTTGAGAAGTTACGTTTTAGTCATAGAAAGCCAATGAACGTTCAATATCGAGAGAGTCTTCGTTCTACGAGTTATGTTTAACACGGCCGTGAGCAGAGGAAACTATGTTTTTTTGTGTTTCCCAGGACTTTGTCCTAGGCTATGTTTTTACTGGTTGTCAGCTTTTTTTGGCTATGAGCCATCCGCTATAGTTCAAAGTCGAAGCAATTAAACGCAACGACTTTGATTAAACTATGCAATTGTTCTATTACCAAGGACTAAAACAAATAACGGTTTTAGTTCTGTTGAGAGAATACTATTATTTTTTCCAGAGTCCATGAACATTACAGTATTCATATACTTCTGTAACTTCGTCAGAAGCAATCTTGAAAGTAGCTTCCGGAGCATTTCCAGGTTTAAGTTCAGTTCTGTTCACTTTGTCAGCTGTACGAACTTCGATGAATTTAATAAAGTGTTCATCAGTCATAGGATGCGCAGCATTCTGACCAATAGTCACTTTAATACCACCTTCGTAATCTTCCATAAATGGAACATGTTTTTCCTTAGAACTATCTTCTGTTTTTGCTTCAAGCAGTTCCATGTCCTGTCCACAGCATACAAGTGCAGGTGCACCGGCACTAAGTACTTCAATTAAATTTCCGCATATCGAGCAAAAATACATTTGTCTTTCTTGTATCATTATTATTCTCCTGTTATTTAGTTTTATTTTTATTGTTGCAATTATCATTTTGAAACAATAATTTACGACAATTTAATTTTGACATACTATACCTAAAAACGGGAAAAATCAAGAAATTATTTTATTTTTATTGATTTTTAACGAAGATTAGTATATTTTATGAAAAATTTATTTAAAGAGAATATAATGAAAAAAACACTAGTAGTAATACCCACTTATGATGAGAGAGAAAATGTAGAAAAAATTTCTACAGCAGTTTTGGATTCATTGCCGGATGCGAACATATTGTTTGTTGATGATAATTCGCCTGACGGAACAGGCGATATTCTTGATGACATGCATGCGAGAGATGAAAGAATAAATGTGCTTCACAAACCCGGAAAGTCAGGACTTGGGAGGGCATATATTTCAGGTTTTAAATGGGCGATAGATAATAAATATGACTATATTTTTGAGATGGATGCAGATTTTTCACACGATCCGTCAGTACTTCCAAAGTTTTTAGAGAAGATAGAAAACAATGATTTAGTTATAGGATCTCGTTATATCCATGGGATCAGGATTATGAACTGGCCTTTAAACAGACTGATACTTAGCAAAGGTGCATCTGTTTATGTTAAAATAATTACTGGTATGCCTTTGTTTGATCCGACAGGTGGATATAAATGTTTTAGACGAGAGCTTCTTGAGAATATTGATTTAGATGGCATTACATCAAACGGTTACTCATTTCAGATTGAGATGAATCATTTTGCATGGATGCATAATTTTAAGATTGAGGAGCTTCCAATTGTTTTTGAGGATAGACGCTCCGGGTATTCAAAGATGAACAAGGCTATTGTTAGAGAGGCAATTTTTAAAGTCTGGCAGCTTTTATTCAAGTATGGTTTAAGAAGAAAGCCGCTTAAATAAATGCTCAAATTCGTAAGTTCGGAAATGCGAAAATTGTGGAAAATCTTAAATTAATGGTTAGTTGTTAATGATTAATCAGGAAAAACTTTCTGTTTCACCTGAAAGCTTGACAGTAAAAGTAAGAATCAAAGAAAAAGCTAATGAACGTCCGACATCGAACATATAATGAGGAACATTCTGTTGGGAGGAAAGTATTTATAAAATGAAGCTACTTACAAACATATTAATTTCGATGCGTCCTTGGCAGTGGACAAAGAATGGCGTTGTTTTTGCAGCAATGATTTTTGCATTAGCGGACAAGTTTCAGAACATTAATTTTTTCACTGCGCTGCCTTTAGCAATTTCAGCAACAATTATTTTTTGTTTAGCTTCAAGTGGAATATATATATTGAATGATATTGCTGATATTCCATCAGATGCCATGCATCCAATCAAGAAAAAGCGACCGATAGCTTCAGGCGTTCTTGATCCTGTTACGGCAATGATTTCAGCCTTAATACTTATTGTTCCTAGTCTTATCTGGGCATATAATTTAAATTTCTCTTTTTTTGCTGTTGTAATTTCGTACTTAATTCTTCAGCTTGTTTATACCGTTTTGCGGCTTAAAAACATTGCGATTTTGGATATTATGATTATTGCATTTGGTTTTGTTCTTAGAGCAGTTGCGGGTGCAGCAGTCATAAATGCAAAACTATCACCATGGTTGCTTTTGTGTACATTTCTTTTGGCTATGTTTCTGGCTTTGTGTAAAAGGCGAGCAGAAAAGAGTGAACTTGATGATGTCTCTTTATCAACAAGGGGGTCGATGAAGAAATATGATATAAAGCTTCTTGATCAACTGGTATCCATTGTGAGTTCTGCTACTGTGATATGTTATTCTATTTACACACTCTCTGAACCAACGTATGAAAAGTTTGGAACATATGCATTGGGTTTTACAATACCATTTGTAATGTTTGGAGTTTTTCGCTATTTAGATATAACTTATAGAAAGTCGGAAGCACAGAGACCTGATAAAGTATTATTGACTGATATTCCAATTATTGTGAATGTTCTTTTATACGGACTAACAGTTGTTGTTATTTTTGCATTCTTTGTTGGCAAATAGGGGGGGCAAATTCGAAAATTCGTAAATTCGAAAATGCGGAAACAGAGTAAAGCTTCTGGCATTGTGTGACCCCGAGTTTTCCTTCAATTTCAGGGATTCTGGAGAGTTTGAGGATGGGAAATATGGGACTTATGAGACCTATGTTTTTGGTTTTGCTTGGGAATAAACACCATCTTTTACCGTTTACAGTTTCTTTACTTAGCCTGATTTATGAATAATTCAGTTTATAACATTTAAAAAAAGGAGATTAAAAATGAGTTGTGTATCCAACTGTCCATGTACATACAGATCCTGCACTCGTTGGGGTAAGTGTTGTGAATGTGTTGCATATCATAAAGATAAGAGACAACTTCCGGCATGTTATTTTTCAGAAGAGGCAGAGAAAACGTATGACAGAAGTGTTGAAAATTATATAAGAACAACCAAATGAGTAGAAACCTTGAAGATATGACAGAGGAAGAGTGGGAGCAGATTTGCATTAGGTGCGGAAAATGCTGTTACTATAAGTATCTGATTGAGGAGACAAATGAGCTTGAGTATGGCGAAGTTTGTGAGTTTTTGGATGAGGAGACCCACTTGTGTAATTGCTATGAGACTCGAAGTGTTGACAAGCCTGATTGCCTGAAATTATCCCCTGAAAATCTTGAAGAGAATGCATGGTGGCTGCCCGAAGATTGCGCTTACAGGAAAATTTTAAAAGGCAATATTAGTTAGACTGTTAGACCGTTAGATGGATAGACAGAAGCTCCGCAGGGAAAATAATGGTTAATGATTAATGTTGGAATAGCCCAGGTGAATGTAAAAGTATAGTTTAGCATTTAAGCTTACACTTTTTATTACACTCCTTAAATTTCTGGTTGGTGACATAAACATGCTTTTCAACCAATGAAATCAATGGGTAACATTTTGAACTTCACCTTTTTGGGTGATAAACAGTGAAAATACTTTTCCATGACGATGAGGACATCGTCGCTCCCGTTCCTGCAAGACAATATTGATTTACGTATTGGGAGCGAGAATGTCCTCATTCTCATAAAGGGTGTTTAACCAGAAAAACAGGGAGTTATTATATCTTTATTGAATGATAAAGCTGATTTTGGTACATTACTTTGCGAATGAGAAGTTCTTAGGATGGTGGGCGATACAGAATTCGAATCTGTGACCCCTACCATGTCAAGGTAGTGCTCTAACCAACTGAGCTAATCGCCCCTAAAAACTGTGTGAAATATAACATATTAATATTTATTGTCAATATATAAAATAGAAAACAGGAAAAAAGATGTCAGATATATGCGAAGTACTTTCAGAAGTTAAAGTTGTTCCGGTAATTGCAATTGATTCAGTTGAGGATGCAATTCCTTTGGCAGATGCACTTCTTCAAGGTGGAATTCCGGCAGCGGAAATTACATTCAGAACGGCAGCAGCAGCAGACGTAATTAATTTGTTGTCAAAAGAACGCCCTGAACTTTTTGTTGGAGCCGGCACAGTTCTTACTCCTGAAAATGCAAAGCGTGCATTTGATTGCGGGGCAAAATTTGCAGTTGCGCCAGGGTGTAATCCGGCGGTTATCGCTGCAGCTCAAAAGATTGGTCTACCATTTGCCCCGGGAGTTATGACGCCAAGTGATATTGAGACTGCAACATCAATGGGTGTGACATTTCTTAAATTCTTTCCGGCAGGTGCTGCAGGTGGTGTTAAGATGTTAAAAAACATTTCAGCTCCATACAAGCATCTGGGTGTAAAATTTATGCCTACCGGGGGAGTTACAATTGAAAATGTTTTAGAATATCTTGCCTTTCCGGAAATTATTGCAGCTGGTGGTACATGGCTTGCAAAACAGGATATGATTGCTAATGGTGAATGGGATAAGATTAAGGCAAACTGTCAGGCAGTCGTTGAATTACTGAGTTAAGATTTAAGAGATAAGAAAATAGCCAATGAACGTCTAACATCGAACATTCAACACCCAACATCGAATGAAGGACAACTCCGTGGGGCGGAATGCCTTCGGCTACATTATTTTTTCGGCTTAATTAGGGCACCTTTTGGTCCTTAGTCATTTAGTCCTTAGTCTTAAAATAGGTCTGTTAAGAGTATAAAACTTTTGACAGAACCTTGCGGAAAAAAAGGAAAACAAACATGAAAATAAATTCTGACTTTCCTGGTGGCAACATTATTGTTGATGAGATTAAAGACAACGATATTTATGTTCATCAGGATTTGAGAACAACTCAGACAGACTGGTTTTATTGGTATTTTGAAGTGCAAAGTCCTGAAAAGGGGAAATTCAATTTTTTATTCACACAGTCCAAAGCAATTGGAGCTTTGGGTGCAGCAGTTAGTCTTGATGAAGGTAAAACATGGAATTGGCTTGGTGAAAACAGGAAATTTGATAACGGATTTTCATATGAGTTTACCGGTTTGGAAAAGAGTGTCAGATTTTCATTTGCAATGCCTTATCAGGATAGCAATTTAAAAGAGTTTATTACTCAATTCGCAGACGATGCTGCTTTTAATCACTCTGAACTTGGTAAAACCGGAAAAGGACGTTCAATTGATTTAATTACCCTTGGTGATATTTGGAACAGTGATGTAATTGTTTTGACTGCACGTAGCCATTGTTGTGAGATGATGGCTTCCTATTGTTTGGAAGGCATTGTTGAGAATATATTTTATGAACACAAAGAATATCTTCAAAATCATGCATTTCTGATTGTTCCATTTCTAGACAAAGATGGTGTAGAAGATGGAGATCAGGGAAAAAACAGATTTCCTTACGACCACAATCGGGACTTTGGTGATAAATCAATTTATCCCTCCGTCATTGCTCTAAAAAAATTACTTGACGAAATTGGTTTTGATAAGATAATAGGTTATATTGATATTCACTGTCTGTATATGTCAGGTGAATTAAGTGAACATATATATTTTGTTGGTTCTCCATTTGAGAAGATGGCTGTTGCACAGCAGAAGATTGGGAATATGCTTGAAAAAGAGGATGATCTTCCATTGCCGTTTAATGCAAGCGGTTATCTGCATTTTGGCACATTTTGGAATGTTGGTGCAGGTATTAAGTATCAGACAGGTGCGAGTTGGGCAGCCAAAACACTGCCAAACGTAAAGCTTGCAACAACTATTGAGTTTCCATATGCAAATGCATCAGGCACAGCTGTAACACAGCTGTCTGCCAAAGAATTTGGTTTAAGATTCGGAGATGTCATCACCCGATTTTTTTAAATATGAAACTCTAAAAAATCTTTTTATAAACAGTCAAATTGCATTTAGGTTGGTGGTTTATGATTTCGAAGCCAGTAATATTTTGTGGTTCATCACTTTTTTTCCAGAATAGAAAACAATCAATATTATAATCATTTAACTCTTTTAATAATGTATCATTTATTTCAGTACTTTTAGTTTTGCCCAAATATTTACCATTGAGCTGGGCAACAATATATAGTGTATCATGCCAATTCAGATTTGTGGCTATTCTTATATTTTTCTTTGTGAAATGTTTTTCAATAGACTTTGCAATATAATATTGATATTTTCCGGTATTAGCATTGTTTACGAGCTCAACACACGGATAAAAGGCGAAAGATGCAATATATATTAATATCAACATTTGAGTTCTGAACTTGTCGGAAAAGAAAGATGTTTCAAGAATCTTCTGCAAGCCAATTCCACCCATAATAATCAGTAAAAAAACAGCAAAAGATAAGAACCTAATATCGGCACGAACAGGAAGATAACCTGCTGTAAAAATCATAAATGAGAATAGCAAAAACCAATCTTTGTTTGTAAAAAAACTTTTGAAAAATTCAAATATATTTTTTCTAAATTTGATGATTTCATTTTTCTGATTATTGCTGTAATTATTAATTTGCATAAGAAAGAAAAATGCCAGTATGGTAAATGAGAATATACTGATATTTGTGAATGCAATGATTGTTGTCTGTAAGTTTTTTAGTCCTAAGGAAAGAAAATATCCTGCCGTTTTGAGAGATAGTTGTCTTGGTCTATATTCATAGAATGTCGGATCCTCCCATGCTACAACAGCAGATTCATTAGGTAACTCAATTAGTCCACTAACTCTGTGAATCTGCCCGGAAGATTCCGGACCGATAGCTATATTATAATGCCCCGCAGAACCAATCATCCAGTTGCCATATTTTGCATGCAGCACATTAATACATATAAAACTTATAGAAAGAGTTATTATTAAAACAACAAAGCTGTTAATAAATACTTTTAGCTTTTTATCTGTTCTCACAAAGAGACATAAGGAGAATATTAAAAAGTTGGCAACAAAGAATAGCAAGCCATACTGCTTAGCAGAATATGCGAGAACACCAAGCAGTCCAATATAAATTGGATATGTTTTTGATGTCTCATATTTGTCTGATATCATTAGGGATGTGGCGGTAAGCAGACATAATGCCAGAAGTAAATCTGGAGACAAAAACAAGAATACATAGTATAGTGTAACAGGTATCATCGACCACATTGATACTTGATATGCTATGCCGTTAACTTTCAGTTTTGTAAGTAAATTTGATGTCAGCATCAGAACTGCTGCCCCGGCAATAATTAATACAATTTTACCTGCAATTAGTGAAGGACAGTTGAATAATAATAATGGAGCCATTAACCATGAAAAAAGTGGTCCCCAGTATGCATTTACCGCATCCTGAAAATTGCCCGCAATATATGTCTCAGCAATAGAAACATAAGATATGTAATCAGGGGTTGTGAAAAATCTATAGAAATATAAAAGAGGTATAGAAAGTATTAAGTATACAATAACATATTTACGACAACCTTTATTCAAAAAATTATTTTTCATATTTAAATCTTTTACATATTTTAAATAATGAACAAAGATATTTACATAACATAAATTTGCCAAAAAGTTTTCTGTACATATATATCATTTCAATATTAATATCTGTAGTGATCCGGTTTGTATGGACCTTCCTGAGGGATACCGATGTATTCAGCTTGCTCTGGAGTCAGAACATCTAGTTTTACTCCAAGTTTTTCAAGGTGAGATGCTGCAACTTCTTCGTCAAGTTTTTTAGGAAGCACATAAACACCAGGTTTATATTTTCCCTGATTTGTAAACAATTCTATTTGAGCAAGAACCTGACATGAGAAGCTGTTTGACATAACGAAGCTTGGATGACCTGTTGCACAGCCAAGATTTACAAGTCGACCTTTTGCAAGAACAATGAGTTCATTGCCGTTAGGCATTGTAACTTTGTCAACCTGTGGTTTGATCTCTTCCCAGTCGTTCTCATAAAGTCTGTCGATCTGTATTTCGCTGTCGAAGTGACCAATGTTGCAGACAATAGCTTTGTCTTTCATCATCAACATATGTTCATATGTTATGACGTCAAGGTTACCTGTTGTTGTAACAAAAATTTCTCCCAACTTACAAGCATCATTCATCTGAAGAACCTGATAGCCTTCCATTGCAGCCTGTAGTGCACAAATTGGATCGATTTCTGTGATAATCACACGAGCACCCTGTCCGCGTAGAGACTGAGCACTGCCTTTGCCTACGTCGCCAAATCCTGCAACAACAGCGACTTTACCGCTCAGCATAACATCGGTTGCACGACATATTCCATCCACAAGAGAGTGACGGCAGCCATAAAGATTGTCAAATTTTGATTTTGTCACAGCATCATTTACATTGAATGCCGGCCATGGCAGTTCACCTTTTTCTGCAAGATGATAAAGTCTATGAACTCCGGTTGTTGTTTCTTCTGATACGCCGATAATTTTTTCCTGTGCTTTAGTAAAACGACCGGGTTTTTTTGCAATTGATTTTTTCAGTTGTTCAAACAGTACGCCTTCTTCAACGCTTCCGGGTTGTTTGTCAAGGATTGATGGATCGCTTTCAGCTTTTGCTCCCATGAGCATGAACAGGGTAGCATCGCCGCCATCATCAAGAATCATGGTTGGTCCTTCACCGTTACCCCAGTCAAGCATACGGTCTGTATATTGCCAATACTCTTCCAGACTTTCACCCTTGACAGCAAAAACAGGTGTTCCACCTGCTGCAATTGCCGCGGCAGCATGATCCTGCGTTGAAAAAATGTTGCAGCTTGCCCAGCGAACATCTGCTCCAAGTTCTTTAAGTGTTTCAATTAAAACCGCAGTCTGAATTGTCATGTGCAGAGAACCGCTGATCCTTGCTCCTGCAAGAGGTTTTGAATCTTTGTAGTCAGCTCTGAGTTTCATCAATCCGGGCATCTCTGCTTCAGCAAGGTGTAGTTCGGCTCTGCCGAAGTCCGCCATATTAATATCTTTTACTATATAATCTGTCATATTTATTATTCGTCTCTCGTTATTTGTTCGTTGTGGCGACACATGTGTCGCCCTTACATTTTTATCTATTGGATTACTTTTTTGAGAGTTTCTGCTTTATCTGTTTTTTCCCAAGTGAATGTTTCTAAATTTTTTGTACGTCCAAAGTGACCGTAAGAAGATGTAGGTTCATATCTTGGTTTTAATAAATCGAGAGCTTCAATAATTGCAGCAGGTCTCAAGTCGAATACTTTTTTTACAGCATCTGTAATTTTGTCATCAGACACCTTGCCTGTACCAAATGTTTCAACGAGAACGGATACAGGCTGGGGGTAACCGATTGCGTACGCAAGTTCAACCTCACACCTGTCTGCAAGCTTTGCCGTGACGATATTTTTTGCCACATAACGTGCCATATATGCTGCACTTCTGTCAACTTTTGAAGGGTCTTTTCCTGAGAATGCTCCACCTCCGTGGCGTCCCATTCCGCCGTATGTGTCAACAATGATTTTTCTTCCTGTAAGCCCGCAGTCACCGTGTGGTCCACCAACAACAAATTGACCTGTTGGGTTCACAAGATAGCGGGTGTTTTCTGTGAGTAGGTCAGCAGGAATAACAGCTTTGATGATATCCTCGATAATAATTTTTTCAATTTCATCGTGCTTTATGTCGGCTTTGTGTTGAGTGGAGATTACAACAGTATCAATTTCCATAGGTTTGCCATCCAGATATACAACAGATACCTGCGACTTGCCATCTGGACGAATAAATGCATATTTTCCGCCTTCACGTCTTTTATTTGCAAGTTCTTCTGTCAGTTTATGAGCAAGCATAATAGGCATAGGCATCATCTCTTCGGTCTCGTTTGTTGCGTAACCAAACATCATTCCTTGATCTCCGGCACCCTGTTCTTTAAAAAGACCGTCATTTGCATTAACACCCTGTGAAATATCCGGAGATTGTTTATCTAACGAAACCAGTACAGCACATGTGTCATATGCAAAACCTTCGTGTGCGGCATCGTAGCCGATTTTTCTGATTTTTTCTCTTGCGACATCTGCATAATCAACGTTTGCATTTGTTGTGATTTCTCCTGATATCACAACCATACCCGTGCTTACCATGGTTTCACAGGCAACACGAGATTTTGGATCCTGAGTAATTAGTGCGTCAAGAATTGCATCTGAAATTCCATCAGAAACTTTATCAGGGTGTCCTTCAGTAACGGATTCCGATGTGAAAATGTATTTGCCTTCTCTCATTATTTTTTCCTTAATTTATTTTGTTGTCAGTCAGTTAGATATTTAGACTTTTGGACAGTCATTTGGACTAACTGATTAAAGACTCAATGAATCCGCTTGTAGAACGGACGTTAAATTTCTATATAATTTTTTTTAATTTGAACCTAAAGACTGTTACCCTTACGGCAATTCTTCATCTGTAAATAGGGTACTGTACCACTACTTACAAAAGTTGCAAGCTTTTTTTTGCTTTTTTTTGACAAAGATGCCCGAAATTGCTTTATTCTGCGTAGAAATAAATAGATAAATGCTTAATTTATTGATATGTGGTAATTGTTAAAAAATATTTCTTGCGTTGTTTTGTATGTTTGGTAAAATTTACGAAAATATAAGATTCTATAATTAAACCGGAACAGATAGGTGCTTGTCTATGTTCAAACTTTGACCAGTAGATGTTCAATATGAGCCTCTGTAGCAAAATAAACTTACAAACTACCATGAAAACAAAAATTACCACCATCGCTGTTATTGCCGACATTCACTTCGGTAAAAATTCAGATTTGTCAAAACGGCGTTGTGATATATCTGATCTTCTCTTGATGAGAACGGTTCGTAGATTAAACAATTTGATTCGCCCGGATGTCACATTGATTCTTGGAGATTTGATAGATGATGGAAACTCTGTCGATGCTCAGAAAAACCTTCTGCATATTCGTTCAATTCTAGATAAACTTGACTCACCATATATAGCCATTCCAGGGAATCATGACAATAATCCAGAAGAATTCTATAAAATATTTGATTGCCCAAATGATATTCATGATGTTTCAGGAATTCGATTTCTTCCGTTTGTGGATCAGCAGATGCCGGGCTTCAATGCCTGTCGTAGCGAACGGGACATTGAACGCGTCCGTATAGCCAGGTCAGGATATGGTGGACCTTTAATTTTTCTTCAGCATGTATGTTTGCGTCCAGAGAATCAGCCTTTAACGCCTTACAACTATACAAATGCCAATGAGATAATAAACTCCTTCAAGAGGGAAGGAGTAACACTTTCCATAAGTGGTCATCATCATTCTGGATCAGAAAATACGCAGGATGGCGATGTGCTTTTTGTCAACGCACCGGGACTATGTGAGGCACCATTTCCATTTTTGGAGATTACAATTGAAGGTGGAGATATACGTACTCAAAGACATGAGCTTACTATGGCTGAAAATTTAAAACTTCATGATAATCATCTGCATACACAGATGGCATATTGCAGCGAAAATATGATGATTCCCAAAGCAATAGAGCTTGCCCATGATTTTGGCTTAGATGGTATTACATTCACTGAACATTCCGGACAACTATATTTTGATTCAGAGTCTTACTGGAACAATTCATGGATAGAGAATGGAATCGATGATGCAAAGGATGTTCACAATCGAATGGAGACTTACCTGAAACTGAAGCAGACTCATGAAAATGAGTTTGCCCTTTTCAGTCCTGAGGTAGACTGTGATGATAGCGGTAGGCTTCTACTTAATCCGGAAGATCGAAATTATTTTGATTTTATAAATGGTGCGATACACTGTCTGCCTGGTCTTACACGGGAGAGAGCTCCGCAGCAGTGCGATAACGATAAGTTTCTGTTTTTAGTGGAAGCTATGTGCAAACAGGGAATACACATTTCGGCTCATTTTTTTCGGGTATTTCGCCGCAGTGGATGGGTGGCTCCGCCTGAGTTGTTTGAAACAACAGCACAATTACTGCACAGGGCGGCATAGCCGCAACCAAAAAGAATTATCGCACGAAGGCACAAAGGGCAAAAAGAAGAAAAAAACAAGAAGATGAATGGTTGTAGTACAAATATAAGGTGGCAGCAGAAATAAACTTTCGTATCAACGAACCACCAGTTGAATTTATCAATAAATGCTTAGAGCTTGGTGTAAAGTTTTCCTTCGGCAGCGATTCGCACAACCTATTTGAAATTGGAGATTTTGCGTATCATCTGTCATTACTAAAAGAAGCGGGATTAAATGGAGACCTTTCGGATATGATGGTGCAAGATTTAAGAGATAAGAGTTAAGAAATGCAAAGATTTAAGATTTTGTTCATTGAGACAGTTTAGTACGTAACGGCACGTATTGACCGGAGCAATGTGTTAACAGTTAGAAGAAATTGAGAAGAAAAATATATATGAAACCCCTCATAATAAAATATACCTCACCCGCCACTGATAATAATCAAGGATGGGAGCAGTATTCACTTCCGTTAGGATGCGGTCATTTCGGAGCCAATGTGTTTGGTCTGATTGAACGCGAAAGAATACAGATTACAGAAAACTCTGTGCTTACTAAGGGAAACCTCACGAATGCTGCTGAAATTTACATTTGTTTTCCTCATTCAGAAGCATCTGATTATGAAAGAGGTCTGATACTGAACAAAGCATCGGCATACTGTCGATATACCAGCAACAATGTTTGCTATACGAGAGAATATTTCACATCATACCCAGACAATGTAATGGTGGTCAAATTGACCGCTGATCAAATTGGTGCGTTAATGTTTACTCTTGCACCTGAAATTCCTTTTCAGCATCCCTTTGGCGATAAAAATAATAAT
The DNA here is from genome assembly GCA_964441455.1 of uncultured Victivallales bacterium. GTDB lineage: Bacteria > Verrucomicrobiota > Kiritimatiellia > JAQICX01 > JAQICX01 > JAQICX01. The sequence goes on from CAYTUX010000174.1 coordinate 12,943, forward strand.
GAAGCCATGGGAAAAATCGCTACAACTAAAGCAATCGGAAATACCATAGAAATAGACTGTAAACTCGAATATTATGGTATCAACTTCTCTGCACAGTTCAGAATTGAGACAGATGGTATAATTAAAACCGAGTACGAGACGATTTCAGTTAGTAAAGCTACCGAAGCTGTAATTTACTTCTCATGTGGAACGAACTATGTGCTCGGAACTCAAGTATTCAATGAAGACGTTCCTTCCAAGAAACTTGACCCTGTTGACCCTCGCGATCGGATATTTTCCATTGTAAATGAGGCTTCAAATAAGGGTTATGCGACATTAAAAGCAAATCATGAAAAGGATTTCTCGTCAATATTTGATCGAGTTGAACTGAATCTTGAATCTTATGATGATTTGGATGAGCTCCCTACAGATGTACTGTTGGATGAATATAAAGCCGGCAAAAGAAGTGGTTATCTGGAGACATTATACTACCAGTATGGACGATACCTTCTTATATCTTCTTCTCGAAAGGGGTGTCTGCCTGCGAATCTGCAGGGGATCTGGACATGTCATGAAAAATCACCATGGGGTAGCGGATACTGGCACAATATCAATGTGCAGATGAACTACTGGCCTGTGTTCTCGACCAATATGGTAGAACTATTTTCACCTTATTGTGACCTTAATATGGCTTTTCGAGAGAAGGCAGAAGGGTATGCTGAAGAATATATTAAAAAGCATAACCCTGAAAGTTACCACGAAGGTGATGACTGTGGATGGTGCATAGGCACAGCAGTATATCCTTATGAATCAGGCGGTGCTCCAGGCGGACATTCCGGTCCGGGAACTGGTGGTCTAACTACAAAGATGTATTGGGATTACTGGGAATTCACGAGAGATCATGAGATACTCAGAGAGGTAGTCTATCCAACTGTACTCTCAATGAGCCGGTTTCTCACTCGCACGGTACGGAAATACGATGGATGCTATCTGACGTGTTTCTCAGCATCTCCCGAACAGATGCTGAAAGGTCGATATTACCATACTGTCGGCTGTGCATTTGATCAGCAGATGCTGTAACTTCTCAAAAACTTTTCAAAAAAATATGCCGTAAGTTAAAAAAAATGGAAATATTTCTTTTTTTTGTTGCAAAATTATGATATGTATGATTACATAT
>CAYTUX010000175.1:0-7609 GCA_964441455.1 uncultured Victivallales bacterium
GTAGAGTACTTAAGATCAATGGGATAGAGAAAAATAATGGGCTGGCTTTGCTAGTCCCGCAATGCGGGATTTATAAACATAAATCAAAGTCATTATTTAAGCTATATATTTGAGATTGAGTGCTATACGCTATTGCAGTAGTAATTTCATGAATAATTCAGATTAAACCTAACCAACTTCAATAGGTCATGTATTCACAATTGTTTTTTTACGTTATCTGCTATTTCTGATAGAACTTTTAATAAGTCTGTTTCAGTTTTTTTATTAATTCTGAAAGCCGGAGCATACGCTCCTATAGAAGCTAACAGATTTCCATTACTATCCACTAAGGGAAAAGCATATGCACACAATGATGCATTGCTTGCAGCAGCAAATCCGGTTTTTCTTAACTCGCCAAGAACCTGGTCAAGTTTGCCGTTTTTTACTTCAGCCCACTCTTCTCCGGGAAATCCATTTGTTTTATAAAATTGTTCTCTTTCTATATCATCGGCAAATGCAAGAAAAATTCTAGTAGTGACCAATGCATAGACATGCTTGTCCTCTGCGACTCCTGTATTAACTCCAACTTCATTAGAACCACTATAACGGCTGATAACTTCACGTTTTCCATTATACACAGAAGTCAGAACAAACGATTCTCCACTCTTTTCAGCCGCCTGTATCAATATAGGTGCAACCGTTTTGATTAAAGCTTCCCGCCTGTTTGTTCTAACCAAGTCTCCGGTTTTAGCCCCGGGTACATACAATTTGCCTTTTCTAGCGAGATAATCACAAACTTCCATTGTTTTTAATATATTACGCATAGTTGTCTGTTTCTCATTGAGATTCTCTGCAATATCACTAAGAGTAGCTCCACTTCCGGAACGACTAGACTGCATAACATAATCCAATGCATCAAATGCTTTCTTTATTGATTTTACCAATACTTCTGCCATGTTTTTCCTTTTATTTTAGTTCATCATCAATGAATGGTGTTCATTATGGATAAAATAAAATAAAAAGTCAACAGGTTTTCTGAACTTTTTTGATTATTTCTCGATTTTCAGGGTGAATACCGTTTTCAGCGAGATGTTATTGCTCACCTATATAATTGCAGGAATTCAGATCTGGTTTTTCAAGAAAAAGAAGTGGATGTAATTACACAAGAACCTAGATTTATGTTTAAACCTAAAAACGGCAGTTGCCATTTTGCCGTAGATGCTAGGCGCACTTTTTTCAGCTATAGTACCTATGCAGGAAGCCGTGCAACGCCGCAAATGCGGTAAAACTGGCAACCCCTTGCGGTTTGAAATTCAGAAAATTCTTCATCTATTTGGTGAAGCTAATAATCGAAACAACTCCCTTATTTACAAACACTTATCCGTTTTTCTTAATTTCAAATGCCGTAAATAGGTTGAATGTATATACATTTCAGACAACAAAATCGATGTTTCATCTCTCGTAGATTACACGACCATCGCAAATAGTCTGTTGGATTTCAATATCAGGCTTCTCTTGCTGCAACTCATCTATTGCTCCGGACAGGATAGTAATATCGGCAAGCATACCGGGTTGAATTGCTCCTTTGATGCGACTGCAATACTCAGTGAAAGCTGCACCACAGGTATAAGCATCGATTGCTTCGTTGAGACTCACAGCCTGCTGTCTGGCTCCATCAAACCAGGGTTTACGCATAACAGCGTGGTTTATGCCTTGTCTCACATCGCAGGACACAATGGGCCAGTCGCTTCCAAAAACAAGAACGGCTCCATCTTGCAGGGCTTCTTTCCATGCAAAAGCTGTATTCCATTCTTCTTTAGGAACGAGTTTATGCCAAAGGGTTACCGGTGGACGTTCATGCAAAGGCTGCATGGAAGCAACAACATGTTCTTTTAAACGCGGCAGATCCTGCTGCCTACATGTTTCAATGTGTTCAATTCGATGCGGTATCTGGTGTCCGCGTTCTTTATCGATTGTTTTGTTGGCATTTCGTGCTCGTGAAATTGCATCAAGCATTGAACGTACAGAACCATCACCTATAGAATGTGCAGCAACTTGAAGACCAAGTTTGTCGGCCATTTCCACTAGCGCATCCAGTTCATTCTGGTGAAATTCGGGGATTCCCTGTGTGGGCGGTTTGTCCAGACGGAATGCGGTGTCTTTTTCGATAATTCCATCCATGAAAATTTTAATCGTATCGCAACGGATTTTGGGGTTATCGTTCAGATAATCGGGCATACTTTCATGTTGGTGTGGATTTTTTCTTTCAATATGCTGGCGGATGTGTGAATGATGAACCACATTGTTAATATGTGCTGAAAGATCATGAACGTTTCTAAAACTATTTTGCGACGATGTCTCTTTGGAATCAATCTTTTTTTTCAGCGTTTCATGTCGTCCTCCACCAGCCTGCCGGAGCAGATCCATGAGGGTTTCATGAAATTCAACAGCACTTATTTCCTGGCTGCGTGCCTTTTGTAATGCATTACGTGCTTTGTAGGCTCTTACGACATCCGGCAAAATATTGTTGCCGGCTATAGAGGAAAAAGAGGTGTTTACACGGATGGGCAGCTTTCCCCGCTGTTCGAGTTCAAGAAGTAGAAGAAGAAATGCAATATCCTCAGCAGGTTGAGCCAGCGCCATATGATGTACGCCTGTAATACCGAATGAAGCGAGTTGATGACAGACTTTTTCCAGATCTTCCAGCTGTTTATCGATAGTCTGTGGAAATTTAGATTCGAGAGGACCGCTGACAAAATAGCAGACTTCAGGTTCACAGAACTCCCCGGAGGGAATACGGTCGTCTCCTAAAACAATCTTTTCTTCCAGATTCAGCTCTTCAACCAGAGCTGGATATGGAGACATTGTATGTAGTAACTCAGACTCCTCAAGTGCTTTGGTGTTTGCCCATGCGGTATGAAGATCGTGGGCATATACGAGCAACGGTTTGTCGCTGACAAGCTCATCAAGCATATGACGGCAAGTTTTGGAGGGAATTATCGGGTCATCGAAATAGTGCAGCCCGAAAACATAGAGCACCTCTTCATCTGCACGTTGCCGAGCAAATTCGGTAATGCGAGCCTTAAAATCATCAACAGTTGTAACATCTTCCATTTCACATGCACGCAGACGTTGCATGGCAACGGCCAGGTGTAAGTGCGAGTCGGTAAAGCCTGGAACAACGGATTGGTTATTTGCATCAATAACACGAGTGTCAGAACCGGTTACGTCATTGATTTCTTCAATATTTCCTACGCGTGTTATGATATTGTCAGTTATGGCTATATGTCGGATGTTCGCATCGTCGCCGGTTCCCAGACGGGCGTTGCGAATAACAATATCTGCCGTAGCATCGGCATTATATTCCAGCGCCGGCTCCAGTAAAGAAGTACTGTCGGAAAAATAGGCTTCATGGTTCAAATCCTCTTCAGTGGCCTTGAAAATCTCCGGATATTTTTGTGTCATCAGTTTGCGTATTAGAGTGGATGTGCGAGTTGGACAAATCATTTATGTCTCCTTTCTACATTATTTATTTTAAATTTATGCTCACAATAAATAAATACCGTACCATGAACAACGCTATAATTAAAACAGAAATCAGAAGTCTTTTCAACCCTTTTTATGACTTATTTTCTTTGTACCCTATTTTTCTGGTTGAATACCCTTTTCGGCGGGGTGAAGCACTCCGACCCTACAATTGGTGATTCTGCAATCAACGTTAACCTGTTAATCTGAAGGTTTTTATAGGGTCTGAGTCCCTGACCCAGCCTTCAAAATAATATTTTTTAACTTTATCAACCAAAAAGATAAAAATCAAAATTTGATTCCTTAATTTTATTGGTTAAAATGCATGTTTGTATCGTCAACCATAAATCTAAGGTTCTTGTTATCATAGCACTACTGTCTTCTGTCCAAAGTTTCAATTTATCATCATCAAATTCTAATCTGAAATACGCATTTGTTCCACTCTGATGAGTTTTGACTAAGATTGGCATAAAGTCCCCAGAATTGTCAAGGTCATTAACATTGTTTGTGCCGTAAGTGTCTGTTTTCTTATACCGTTTTTTCTCCTGTGCCTAATACTTTTTGGCTTACTTTGAAACGTTTGATTTTATGGAATTAGTTACGTTGCTTTTTGATCCAGAAGATAGCTCAGATTCACTCTTCTTTTTATTTTTCTCTTGCCACCAATTCTTCCATTTCTGTATATCAGCGGAAGGGTTTTTCCAAAACTCATCCCATACAGTTCCCTTATAACCTGTAATTCTTGACAGAGCAATATATGCACTCCTTTGGGTCTCTATATTCTTTGCCTCCAACGCTTCTATTAGGATTGGTATACTAGAATTGTCTCCAATTTCTTTTAGAATGCAAACTCCTATACGTTGCACTATCTTATTAGAACTTGATGCAAGCTTATTGGCTAATCCTAAATCTACACTGGTAGCCTCCAACGCTAGAGGCCAAGCAAAATCATAAAGCTGAGACTCGGTTAGTTTTGTATTGATATCAGGAGTTAATAACCAGAGAGAAGCATCTCGAATTGCCGCTTTGTTTTTATAACGAATTAATCTGCGCAATGAAGCCACACGTAAATCCTTATTTTCACTTTTTGAAAACTCAAGCAATTTATCTTGTGGAATATCCTCTTTCGTTTCAGTTAGCCAAAAAATAGCACTTGTAACTTCTTCAGGATTATCACTCTCAAGAGCCTGCATAAGCTGTGAGCTTATTCTTTTTTGAATATTATTTGTAGCCACACTCTGTTCTTCATAAAATTTAAAAAGAGGAATCTTTGGGTGATATTTATTCGCAAAATCAAAGGTGTTTTGTTTTTCATGTTTTAAAAATAATACGGCAATATCTCCTTTCTTTAGGCATCTAAACCCCTTATTGCGTCTGTTAGTATCACCAAGAAAGGTTAGTACCGTAATACTCTCCATGTTTTCACCCTTAAGTGTTGCAAGGACTTTACATTCTGCTGTAAATTCGCCCTGTTTTTCAGGTTTAGGATCAACAGTAGTTACTTGTTCCGCCTGACATATTCCTATAAAATCTGAGGATTCAACAAGCTGCTCTATCTGAAATAGAGGAACAAGATATCCTTGTACAGATTGCACAAAACATAATAAAAAAACAATTAAACAAATAACTCTATTCATGACGAGCATACCCCCTATATTTTTGCCAAACGCATCCAGGTTGAATAAGTTTTCCATTTGATATATACGATTGTGTTCTCGTTGTCATCTATAGTTCACTATTTGGTTTAACATTGTTGGTTACGGTATTTTCTAATTCATAGGGCTCGGAAATGACATCAATATTTTTTAACTTTTTTTTGCCTTCCTCTTCCCACCAAGTTTTCCACTTTTGCGTCTCGGCGGAAGGATTCTTCATAAATTCATGCCATGAAGATCCAGATACCTTCTTGCCGGTAATTCTTGTCAAAGCAACGACTGCACTCCTCTTGGTGTCTTTATTTTCAGCATCCAATGCTTGCATTAGGATTGGTATACTAGAAGTATCTCCAACTTCTTTCAATATACGAACTCCTATACGTTGGACGATGTCATTGGAACTTGCAGCAAGCCTATTTGCAAGGTCTAAACTTACACAGCTCGCTTCTAGTTCCAGTGTCCAAGCTAATTCAGCAAGCTGTGATTGTGATATTTCCTTATGTATATCAGGATTTAACAACGAGAGTGCAACTTCCCGAATTGCAATTGGATTTCTATAACCTAGCAATCGATGCAGTGCAATAACACGTAAGTCTTTATTTTTACTTTTTGAAAACTTAAGTAATTTATCTTGCGAAATATCCTCATCTATCTCTGTCAGCCAACGAATGCTATTTATCACTTCGTTAGGGGTCTCACTCTTAAGCCCTTCAACAAGCTGCGTGCTTATTCTATCTCTAATGCTATTTGTTGCCACGTCATTTTGGCTATAAAACTTCAAAAGTGGAATTTTAGGGTGATATTTGTGAGCAAAGTCAAACGAACCTTGTTTACCGTTTTTCAAAAACAAAATGGCAATATCTCCTTTTTTAAGAGAACCAAAGCCCAAATTATCTGGTCTAACATTAGGATATAAAAATGTAAGCACTGTAAGTATCTTCTCATCTTCCCCTTTTAAAGTTGAGATCACTTCACATTCAGCTTTAAAACATGCTATCTTATTTGGTTGAGGAATATCCCTAGCAACCTGTAGGACTTTACATACCCCTATAAAATCTGAGGATTCTATCAGTGTATCAATATTAAACTCTGAAACAAGATATGCAAGTATCGATTGCACAAAACATAAGAAAACAGTAATTAAACAAACAATTTTATTCATGACGAGCATACCCCCTATATTTTTGCCAAACACATCCAGATTTCACTTTAACTCCTTTGCCAGAAATTGTTGAACCTATATACCAGTCTCCTGTCCAATGATATACAGGAGTTGATGCTGCAGGGTCATTATCGCTTGGCTTAATTGGTGTAGGAGTACAGTAACTATATTCTCCATCAATTTTATCCTTCCAATCTGCAGGATTCCATAAGTTACCACCTGCATCAAATCTCCTCCAAGTCATGTCAGGATAATCATCCTCCACATCACTCGTCCACTTTTCATTTACACCAATTTGATATGGAAGTGTTCTGTCAAACTGATCCTCTACACGGTAGTGAATATATGAGGTGTATCCAAAATCATAACTATCTTGATCGTGATTACGTAGAAAAATGTTATGATCTGGGGTAAAAACAGCAAGATCATACGAGCAAACCTCTTGACCGTTATGAGTCAAAGTAATCGTAACATCTTTGGTAACTGTTTCCGTTCCTGCACTTGCGGCTTTGCTACGGATTGCAACACTGTTATCATCTTGAATTATTACTGAATTAGCCCAGCCGACAGGTCCTCCATCAAGTTCTACCTTATCTGCACCTTGCGTGACCTCCCACTGAAAATGTCCAGTATCTAGCCAATCTGCTGAGAGCGTAGCGTCTGTATGATAGTTCGCCGGATTCTCTCCGTTAAACCACCATAGATCATAATCTAAATCCACTGTAAAAAAGGAAAGACTCAAATCTTTTTTAGCCACTTCCTGATTATCCAGTACATAAACAAAATCAAGTTCATGTTCTCCAGCTTCAAGCCCTTGAACATAAAGAGTCCTTTCTGTACCTTCTGAAAACAGGTCATCATAAGAATAGTTATGATACGATTGTATTTTGTTTCCATTAGGAATATATGAATTTGTTCTTGTTATCATTGCATTACTATCTTCTGTCCAAATTGTTATGTCATCCTCGTTAAAGTCCAATCCAAAAAATGCATTTGTGGCACTTTCGTGAGTTTTAATCAATATTGGCAAAAAATCACCTGCACTGTCAAGGTCATTAACATTATTTGTGCCATCATTATCTGCATCTTCTGAAGCATCGAGTACTGTGGATTCAACAATGTTTGAACCATCAAGAGCACAGGATGTCAAAGAATAAGTTGCTGAATAATATTCGTCACCGTCAAAAACCAAGTCAACTGTCATATCATTCAAACCATCACTACAGCCTATAACGTTAAAGCTTTCGCCAGTTGCATTATTCAGTACTCTCTTCATCATCTTGGTAAA
>CAYTUX010000176.1:0-6611 GCA_964441455.1 uncultured Victivallales bacterium
ATAACTCCCATAATTCCCATATCTCCCAGTTGTAATTAGTAATTTGTCATTCGTATTCGTCGCAACTTATTTAATATTTTTACTTGAAAAAGCAAAAAACATAACTCCCATAATTCCCATATCTCCCAGTTGTAATTAGTAATTTGTCATTCGTAATTGATTCCTGCCATCCTCCCATTCCCCATTTTTTCAACACATACCATTTGACCCAAAGTACTCCTACCCTGTTTAGGGGAGGTGGCATGCGAAGCATGACGGAGGGGTAATCCTGTCATTTCCGCATTTTCGAATTTGTTAAATCACCCAAATCGACCTGTTATATAATCTTCAGTCTGTTGTTCTTTTGGATTGGTAAACATCTGTTTTGTTATACCAAATTCAATCAGGTTTCCTTCATAAAAGAATGCGGTATAATCAGATATTCTTGCAGCCTGCTGCATGTTATGAGTAACAATAACAATGGTATAATTACCCTTTAACTCGCCTGCCAGATCTTCAATTTTTGCAGTTGCTCTTGGATCAAGAGCAGAAGTTGGTTCATCCATAAGCAGAACATCAGGATTAACAGCCAGTGTTCTTGCCAGACAAAGCCTCTGCTGCTGCCCTCCGGACAATCCTAATGCATTAGTATGAAGTCTATCTTTGACCTCATCCCAGATCGCAGCTCTTTTTAAACTTGTTTCAACAATTCCCGCAAGTTCGGTTTTTGAGGATATACAATGCAATCTTGGCCCATATGCAATATTATCAAATATTGTTTTGGGAAACGGATTAGGTTTCTGAAAAACCATACCAACTCTCTTGCGAAGCTGTACCACATCCAATGAAGAATTATATACTTCTGATCCATCAAAATACATTTTTCCACTTGTATGACAGTAAGGTATAAGATCATTCATTCTGTTTATTGCTCTTAAATAAGTGCTTTTTCCACATCCGCTAGGTCCGATAATTGCAGTAATTTTACCTTTCGGAATCTTAAGTGAAACTTTTTTCACAGCCTCATTCTCTCCATAAAAGATTGAGAAATCTTCTGTAACAACATGTGGATTGTCTATATTAGGGTGTTTTGATATATCCATATTTATCCTTTCAATTTTTTAGAAATTTTTGCACGAGAGATAATTGCCGTCAGGTTTAGAAGCAGCACAACAACGATTAGTGTTGCAACCATTCCATACTGTACATGTAAAACAGCCTGCATATCTTCATGTTCTGTAGCCAGATTATATATGTTCCATGAAAGAGCCGGGGTTGGTTTGTATATAGCTTCCCATGGTTTCAGAGCTGCACCGACACTGACAGCTGCCGTAAAAATAATAGGAGCTGTTTCACCGGCTACACGTCCCATACTGATAACTATACCGGTAAGAATTCCAGGCAGTGATGCCGGCAGAACTACTTTAAAAATTGTGTGCCATTTTGTGGCTCCTAAAGCTAAAGATGCCTGTTTATAAGAAATAGGAACACTTTTTATAGCCTCTTCAGAAGCTCTGATAATCGTTGGTAAAACAAGAATTGCCAAAGTTAAAGAACCCGCCAATACACTTTTAGGAATTTTGATGACATTCATAATAAACGCAAGTCCAAACAGACCAAAAACAATACTTGGTACTCCGGCGAGCGTGCTTATACACGATCGCAGTAAAGAGACGGGTTTTGTGTCTCTGGCATATTCACTGAGATAGATTGCAGCAATAACTCCAAATGGTATTGCAAAAATCATAGAAAGAATAACCAGATAAACAGTACCCAAAAGTTCCGGCCAAATTCCTCCAAACATATGTGAATCTTTTGAGTCCTGAGTTAAAAACCTCCAATAAAAAGTTAATTTAGGATTTAAAATTTCTTCTAAATTATTCTCAATATAGTCAAAAACCGGCTCAAGCTTTGTTCCTTTAAAGTAGATTTTTCTGGGAGATTCTGATTCAACCATCATGTCTGATCCTTCTTGAGGAACCCACTGTGTTACATAAAGCAACATATCTGCATGATCTTCAGCTCGATCCCAACGTCTCTGTCCATATCGTTTTCGAGGTAAAACCGGTGTTTGGGCACCAGGTGTCGGTCCAATCAGATCTTGCAGCAATTCTTTAAACTCTTTATAGTCTTTTTTAAGCTGTCGCCTATCTGAACTGTTCATTTCCGGAAGTTCTTTTTCAAAAGCACTCATCATCTCAAAAATAGGCTTTCTGGCTTCATCAACTGTTTTTGTCTCTTTATAAACTTTTTCACGGGAACCGGTATCAAACATTTCAAGCTGAGCTCTTCGGAATTCAGAGGTTGCTCTAAAAACAAATGCCTTAGAACCACGGGCAAGAATAGGACTTAAGATTACCAGCAATACCAGCGCCATAATGATGATTGCAAAAGAACCAAACCATGTAAATGCTTTATCTAATAATTTCCTTGTAGAAAGTCTCATTAATTAAACCCCCAGCTTTTTGCGTTCTCTTCTGACAACCCACTCACTAATCAGGTTGCAGATAAAACAAAATATTAACAAACAAAGCCCCATTGCAAAAAGCACATGATACTGCATTGAACCTGTACTCTGATCGGCTTCTCCCATCTCTCCCGCAATTGTTGCAGTAAGTGTTCGCACAGGTGCAAGAAAATTATAAAATGGTGATGGAATTTGTGCGGCATTACCGGATGCCATCCAGACAACCATTGTCTCACCAAGTGCACGCATAATTCCTAATAAAATAGCAGCAAGAATTCCGCTGCTAGCTGCCGGAAGAATAGTTTTTACTATTGTTTCCGCCCGCGTAGCTCCAAGGGCATAACTTCCCTCTCGAATATCACGCCCAACTGCCTGTAAAGAATCTTCTGCAACACTTACAATCGTCGGCAATGCCATAATTCCCAATATAATAGAGACATTAAGTGCATTTGTTCCACTCATAACATTAATTGCCTGCAAGGTTGTTCCAATGGAATATAAAATGTAAAATAAAATCAGTAAAAATAATATGGTAACGCAAATTCTTGAAATCTTTCTCGTTTTCTCAACATTAATCTTCGTTGTGCTTAAATCTGCCCCGACAATAGATATAAGAATGGCAATAGGTGATGCAATTATCAGCCAGGCAATCGCCATGAAATTCCCGCCATGTTCCTGAAGTAATGGCGCAAAAACAACTAATGCGAAAAAACCATAAGCAACTGAAGGAATTGCTGCCAGAATCTCAATAATAGGTTTGACATACTGACGTAAAGTAAACGGAAGTACATCGCTTAAACATACTGCAGCTGAAACACCAAGAGGAATGGCGACAAGAGCTGCACCCGCTGTAACAAGTGCACTGCCGACAAAAATTGCCAATGCTCCAAACTTTACAGGCTCTGCTGTCGGATACCAGGATGTACTTGTGAAGAATTCAGCAAATCCGCGAGCCTTAAAAAACGGCAGTGCATCTTTTGCAATAAAATATATAATAAATAAAACAGCTACTGCTGCAATTGCAGCTATAGTGAAAAGAATAGAGTTGCCAACCTTCTCTAAAATTTTATTTTTAAGAACCTGTTGGGGAGTCAATTCTAAATTACCAACTTGATTTTCCATAAATTCCTTTCTCTAATACAGTTCAAAGTAATTCGTGTTATGTGCTATTACGTATTGAACCACTCTGCACTCACTATATTTCAAGGACTTTAAAGTCCTTAAGGTCGTTAAACTATTTAGAAAATGTTCAACCAACGTTGAATGAACAAACTCGTCTAGTTGCAAATTCACCTCCCCTAAATCAGGGGAGATGACCACGTATTACGATTAGCCAAAGCCGAATTAGTAGTTGGTCATTGGAATGTATCCAATATCTTCAACCATTTCCTGTCCTTTTTCAGTCAGATATATTGTTACAAAACGGAATGCATGAGAACCAAGTTTTGGATATCCGTTTGTGAACATATATAGAGGTCTTGCAATTGGATAAGTACCGGCTGCAACTGTTGCTTTGTCCGGCATAATACCATCGACAGGAAGAGCTTTTACACTTCTGTCAAGAAAACCTAATCCAATATAACCAATAGATGCAGGTGTTGCAGCAACTCGCTGACGAACAGCTCCATTACTTCCAACATATTCAGATCCTGACTTAATTTTCTCTTTAATTTTCTCGCCATCAACTTTATGTGTCATAACAAGTTTATAAAAAGTTTCATATGTACCGCTGTTTGTATCACGACTGACAACTACAATTTCTTTGTCAGGTCCGCCAAGTTCCTTCCAATTTTTAATTTTACCCATATAAATATCACGCAATTTTTCAATTGTGATCTCTTTAACAGAGTTAGCAGGATTAATTACAACAGCAAGTCCATCCATTGCTACAACATGAGCAACAGGCATGATTCCTTTTGCAGCAGCAGCAGCAAACTCTTTGTCTTTCATGAAACGTGATAAATTTCCAATATCACAGGTTCCATTCATCAGACTTTTTGCTCCATTACCACTACCGGATTCACTGATAGTAATGTTAACTTCCGGATATACTGACATATAGTATTCCGCAAAAGCCTTAGCAATTGGTCCTACAGTTGTTGAACCATCAAGTATAAGAGTATCTTCAGCAGCATTCAAAGCTGTTGAACCAATAATTACAAGTGCAGCAATAGCTGACAATATTTTTTTCATTTTCGTCCTTTCAAATAAAGGGATGTTCAAAAACATCTTAAGTCGTATCCACACAGACACAAAACACCTTAACATGTTTCTACAACTAAGGAGTCAAATTAGTTGTTGAACAATCCCAAAAATTATTATTTACATTTTTATAATTTACAAGCCAAGTCAATCTGATAACGAAGATAATCAGTCGACTCTTCACCAGTTGCGATACCATACTCATCTATGAATAGTGTTCCGCCAATAGTCCAGTTCTTAAGAATAGCATACTTAGCTTTCATTCTATGACCTTGACCATTAGTTCCGCCACCCCATGAGTCTGAATCAGTCAACATACCTACTACAGCATCTTTTTCAAGCATACGATAGTCATATCCAAGTTGCCACTGTCCGGGATTTTTAGCTTTTCCAAGTGCCGCTCCAAACAAGAAACCGGTATCATTATCGTCTGCCTCTGTGTTAACAGCATACTGACCAAAAACTTTAAACGGCAATTTGCCGATCTTAGTTCCAACATTTGCAAAAATTTCAACTGTTGTGAATTCTGTTGCATATGTATCATCAACATTACTGTTTCCCATGAAGCTATCTTTATATAAAGGTCCATAACCTTCCATGTTGTCATATGAGTAGATACTACCACCTGCTGTAAGTGAAAAACTGTCAGATTTGTAGTTCAAAGCTCCCTGACCTGTATAAAGCATACGATCGCTGCTATCCTTAATTTCTGTAATATAGAATGCGCCGGCGTTCAATGCAATATCCATACCATCTGCAATGTCAAATCCATATGATAATGCTCCACCTTCAGGATTAACATCTCCATCCCAGATCAAATCTGAAACACAGATAAATGGTTTTTTCATCTTACCACCAATGAAATCAACACCACTTGACATGAGATCCCACTTAACATAAGCCAAGTCAAGCCAGATAGCCTTACTTGTGAATGCTCCGCTAAGAGTCTGATTTGAAGATGAAGGGTCTGCACTTCCACTTGCAATACGAATTCCTACATCAACATCGTCGTTAACATCTGCATATGCACCAATTCTAGCTCTAACTCTAGAACGAGTTCTAGTGTAGTCTTTGGCGTCATCATCTATTCCTTCAAAACGTAAACGTGCATCACCTTTAATAGTGATTGCTTTTACCCAAGCAGGAATTGATTTGTCGATCATTGCAGTAACTTCAGATGATGTTACTGTTTCTGATCCTTCTTTTGCATCAGCTGCGAAAACAGCCATTGCTGACAAACTTAGTGTGATTGTCAGAATTTGTGCAATCTTACATCTCATTAGGTTTTTACTCCTTGTTTTGATTTATATTTAGTCACAAAAGTTATCCTGAATTATTCAGGTTTTTTAATTTATAGCTTTTACGTTTTGCTATTGCCTGAAAAACTCAGGCGAACTTTTGATAGACTTACCTTAGTGCTAACTGTTTAATTATAAACTAAACAGTCAGCCCCTACTACTTATCTGCAGAACAATCTGCAGATCAAACAACCCAAGTTGTCTGTAATTTGCACGTATAATGCCAAACAATTATTAAAGCATTATGAAAGTAATGTTAGATTTGTGTTAAAATACAAAAAAAAAGAGGTTTTATCCACAGATTTGCCACTTCGTTGCCGTCACAGGCTCCAGCCCTTCTTCGTTTCACTACGAATCGCAGATTAAAAACATAAATAAGCATCCTATCAGCCCCAACGGGGCTTAAGATACTAGCATAGGGAAAAGCCCTATGAAAAAAAATATATCTCGCGCAGAGGCACGGAGCAACTGTGTTAATTTGCAAGCATAAAATCAGAATTTTTCACTGCAGAGTTTGCAGCAATAACCAATTTCCGCATTACAGCTGTTAAAGCCACTTTTCCTGGTCTATGGTTTTCGTTTACAAGCCTATTATAGAACTCTTTTAGTATGGGGTTATAAGTTTTGGCAGACATTGCTCCCATATACAATCCTGCTCTTAGTTT
>CAYTUX010000177.1:0-9597 GCA_964441455.1 uncultured Victivallales bacterium
TTGTTTTGGTTCTTGGTCATTTAGTCCGTAGTTCTTGTTGATTGCGATAATAGAGCGTAGCGATTTTCTTTAACTTTTTTTCCACATCTAGCCAACTATTTGTGTGATATTCTGTCGAAGTGATGCTTTGTGTAACAAACTGGATGTCCGGCAATAGAAAAGGTTTGATGTTGTCTTTATAAGTATGTTATAATTTTGCAAAATGTAGTTAAGTTCCGCAGAAAGGTTATTAAATGAAGCATTGCTTGATGAATTACGATGAGTTTAGTATGGTTCTAAAGAATGAACATAAGTACAGAACATCTGATGCTGTTCTTAAAGAATGTAAAAAGAACTTTTTGTTTAAATTTGATTTTTGGTTTTATATTTGTTTGTTGAAAGTTGTGTGGGATTGTTCTAAACTTTCAAGGAGAGGGAAGCTTGATCATCATGAATGGGCTTGTCAGTCATTGAGGATGCTTCAGCTTGTTGAGCGTGCGGGTACCAGGGTTTCGATTGAAGGAATAGAGAATCTTGAGGTTATGCGAAAGGGATCTTGTGTATTGGTATCCAATCATATGAGTATGATGGAGACTTTTATGCTGCCGTGTATTTTTCTGAACTATGCTTTTGCGACTTATGTTTTAAAAGAATCTCTTATTAATTATCCATATTTCAAGGATGTTTTAGGAGTTATTGATCCTATTGTTGTTAAGCGGAAGAATCCGAGAGAGGATTTAAAGGTTGTTCTTACAGAGGGGGTGAAAAAACTGAATAGCGGAACTTCTCTTGTAATTTTTCCACAATCAACAAGAAGTGTTTTTTTAAATAAGTCCAAGTTCAATACTTTGGGGCATAAATTGGCATCAAGGGCAAATGTTCCTGTAATCCCTGTTGCGGTTAAAACTGATTTTTTTGGTAAGGGTAAGATTATACATGATTTTAGTAAGCTTGATAGAAGCAAAGATGTTTTTATTAAATTTGGTGAACCTATTTTTAATGTTGCAGATGATTCTAAGGGAGCACATTATAAGACTTTCAGGTTTATTGCAGATAGTTATCGTTCGTGGGGAGGAGAGGTGCAGGAATAATGGCTGATGTTTTGTGAAGGATTACCCCTCCGTCACGCTGCGCGCGACACCTCCCCTAGACAGGGGAGGAGCACTGTGTGATGGTTGGCGGGGAGAATTATGGGACGGATGGGGCTGATGGGACGTATGTTTTGGGGGGATGAAAGAGGGAGGGAATACCACCCGGCTACTGAGGTGAGAACGTCGAACATCGAACGTTCAACGTTCAATGATGAATGAAGGATTACCCCTCCCACCTCGCACGCGAGGTGACCTCCCCTAAACAGGGGAGGAGCACTTTGGATCTGAGATGGGCGTTGGTTTTTTAAGACTGGAAGAGACGATTCCGCGGGGGCAGAATAGGAAGGATAAGGAAGGATGAAGAGGGGAGGAGCATTTGCGATTAACGGGGGTGTTGGTTGAATAATGATTTTAGTAAGAAAAGATGTCTCGTGCAGAGGCACAAAGGACTTTGAATTTTGGAGGAACAATACAGGAAATGTTTAAATGAATAATGAAATGAAAATTGTAGATTCAGATTATCTTATTATCGGGAGTGGTCTTGCCGGTCTGGTTTCGGCATTAAAACTTGCGGATAATGGTAAAGTGCTTGTTGTTACTAAATTAAAGATGAAAGAGAGTAACACAGCCAATGCTCAGGGAGGTATTGCTTGTGTTATTACACCGGAAGATAGTTTTGACAAGCATATTGCAGATACGTTGGATGCAGGTGACGGTTTATGTGACGAGCTTGTTGTCGAAAAGATTGTTACTTCATGTCCGGAACGAATCAAAGAACTTGAAGATTATGGGATTCGTTTTGAACAGCGAGAGTATCCATTTGCAGGAGAGTATGATTTAGGTAAAGAGGGGGGACACAGTAAACGGCGTGTTTTGCATTCGGGTGATATAACGGGACAGGAAATGGAGGATGAGCTAATTGCCAATGTTCTTAAAAACAAGAATATTCAGGTGATTGAAAATGCGATGGCAATAGACCTTATTACTACAGGCTGGCTTGGAGTATCCGGAATGAACAGATGTATTGGTGCATATATTTTAGATAGGGTAAATGGAAAAATTTTTGCTGCAAGAGCCTCAAATGTTATTATGGCATCCGGCGGATGCGGGAAGGTTTATCTTTATACAAGTAATCCGGATGTGGCAACGGGAGATGGTATTGCAATTGCATGGAGGGCGGGTGTTCCGATCAGGAACATGGAGTTTGTTCAGTTTCATCCCACATGCCTTTATCATCCGAAGGCAAAATCATTTTTGATCAGCGAAGCAGTTCGAGGTGAGGGGGGTTATCTTGTTGATTTCAATGGTCGACGTTTTATGGAAGATTATGATGACCGCAAGGAGCTGGCTCCCAGGGATATTGTTGCCAGAGCAATTGACAGAGAGATGAAAGCTACCGGAGCGAAGTCTGTATTTCTGGATATTACCCATAAACCAAGTGGATTTGTTTTAAAGCGTTTTCCTAATATATATGCAAATTGTTTAAAGTTTGGTATTGATATGGAGAAGGATTTGATTCCGGTTGTTCCGGCGGCTCATTATTGCTGCGGCGGAATAAAAGCTGATCTTGACGGTACTACAGAGCTTCCGGGATTTTACGCATGTGGCGAGGTTGCTTCAACGGGATTGCACGGAGCAAACAGACTGGCAAGTAATTCTTTACTTGAGGCGGTTGTATGTGCACATTTTATGAGTGAAAAACTGAAGTCTGAGTCAATGATTTACGACTATACTAAGTTTAATATTCCTGACTGGGAATATGGAGATGCGGTGACTAGTGACGAAGAGGTTGTTATTGAACATAACTGGAATGAGTTACGTACAAGTATGTGGGATTATGTTGGAATTGTAAGAACCAATAATCGTCTGCAGCGAGCATTACGCAGAATAACAAATCTTGAACATGAGATAAGGGAATATTATCTTGACTATCTTGTTACAGCAGATACTTTGGAGCTTAGAAATATTGTTGCTATTGCAAATATTATTGTTCGATCTGCAATGAAGCGTAAGGAGAGCAGGGGACTACATTATACATTAGATTATCCGGACAAATATGAACATTTGGAAGATACTATAATTTGTGATAAAAATTTTTAATAAGAGAATGGAAGGTTAATTCATTATGAATAAAAGAAGAGTTGTTTTTACGGGACTTGGAGTGGTTAGTTCTGTTGGAATGAATGTTGAAGAATTTTGGAAAAACATTAAGGCAAATAAGACAGGTATAAAGAGGCTATCTTTTTTAGATGAGAAAGAACGTTATAACTGTTGGAATGGTGGTTATGTTGACAAAGATATTTTAAAGGAATCTACTTCTAAGTATAAGATAAGAAATCCGGAGAAGATGGTGGAAATGGCAACTCTTGCATGTCAGGAAGCTCTGGAAGATTCAGGATTAATTCAAGATTTTAAAAATCCTGTTTTACAGAAATGTGGAGTGATTTTAGGTACAGGTGTTGGATGTATTGGTGTACTTGACGATATGATGAAAATTGTTTACGAGAGTGGAAAAGGTATAAGAGCAGTCAGACCGTCGGCTGTACCCGTTTCTATGGCAAATGTTGTTTCATCAAACATTTCTGTTAAATATCAATTGGGCGGTCCAAACTATGTAATTACTTCTGCATGCAGTTCATCCACAATTGCCATAGGAAATTCTTGGAGGATGATTTCTGATGGATATATTGACAGAGTTCTTACAGGAGGTGGAGACGCTGTATTTTCTTATTGTCATTATGCAGCCTGGACAAGTCTTAGAGTATTGTCTTCAATAGAAGATCCTGATACATGTTGCAGACCTTTTGATGAAAGTCGGGACGGATGTGTTTTAGGAGAAGGTTCCGCGATGCTGGTTCTTGAGTCTTTGGATTCTGCTTTAGAACGAGGAGCCACTATTTATGGAGAAATTGTGGGTTATGGAGAGTCATCAGATGCAAGTCATATAACCAGACCTAATCCCGATGGTCAGGTTCATGCAATTAAAATGGCTATGGATTCTGCGGGTATTACACCTTCAGATGTCGGATATATCAATGCACATGGAACCGCAACGGTTACAAATGATCCTATAGAAACAGGATCAATCGTCAAGGCTTTTGGCGAGGCAACTGCTGATATTCCTGTTTCATCTTTTAAAACATATTACGGACATCTTTTGGGTGCATCAGGTGCTATTGAAACTCTTCAGTTGTTATTAGGATTGAGAGAGGGATGTGTGCAGGGGAATCGAAATCTTGTTAATGTTGATGAAGGATGCCGGCAACTTAACTTACCTGTTCATTCATTTGATCCGGATAAAGATTATGTTTTAAAGAATAGCTTTGCGTTTGGTGGTAATAATTCTGTATTAGTTTTGAAAAAATATAAGGATTAAATGAAGGGAGTATTATGAACTTTGTAATAATGTTATTAATCTTTTTTCTCATTATTTTCTTTTTTATCTGGCCGCTTCAGATTGCTGCAAGAATGATTGAGGCAAAGCGTAGCGGCTTCGGCAGTTGTTTTTTAGCTATTCTGGCTGCTAATGTTTTGAGTACAATTGTTTTTGCAGCTTTACCACAGCTGATGGTTTTTGCTGTTTTGGTTAATGTTCTAATAACAGCATTTGTTTTTGCCGGAGTTCTTGGAACAACTTTTATTAAGGCAGTAGCAATAACACTCGTATACTGGATTCTTATGTTTGCACTAGTTTTTGTTGGATTTTTTATTGCTTCAATACTTGGTATAGCTTTAACAATACCTTTTACTTAAGGTTAAATAAATTTTAAATGGAGAAGTAAATATGCCCAAAGCATCGGATCTCAAAAGGGGATCATATATTGAAATAGATGGCACACCACATGTTGTGGAAGATTTAAAGATAAGCACACCTACAGCTCGCGGAGGTTCAAGTCTTTATAGATTTCGTTTTAGAAATCTACAGACGAAGGGAAAGATTGATAAAACTCATAAAGGTAATGATATTTTCAAAGACGCTGATTTTACAAAACGTGAAGTTCAGTTTTCTTATGAAGATCAGGGAGCTTATATTTTCATGGATGCAGAAGACTTTTCTGAATACAATATGCAGATTGAAGATATTGAATATGAGAAGAATTTTATAACAGAAGACATTGAGGGTATTAAAGCTTTGATACAAGATGGTCAGATTCTTGCAGTAGAGTTGCCGGCTGTTGTTGAACTTGAGATAGTTCAATGTGATCCTGCCGCCAGAGGCAACTCTGCGACAGCAAGGACAAAGCCTGCAAAGCTCCAAACCGGATGGGTTGTGCAGGTTCCTGAGTATATGGAAAATCATGAGATTTTACGTGTGGATACAAGAACCGGCGCATTTTTATCAAAAGCTTAATAAATAATGGTGGAATTGATTCATGGGAATCCAGCAAGGCGGATGAAAAAATTTTAAAGGCGGGGTCAATGACCCCGACCCTACAAAACACCTGCAAATCAATTGTTTAGAGTTGTTTGCAAAATCATCAATTGTAGGGTGGGCTGCCGAAAACAGCATTCAACCAGAAAAATAAGGTTATGGTATATAATTTTACATTTTTAATTAGATTCTTTGTTTTGTTTATTGTTAACATACTTCTGCCCGGTATTTTCTGGAGCTGGGCTTTTCCTAAGGATATCAAATCCATTTGGCAAAAGGGTGTCATAGCTATATTTATAGGTTTTATTTTTTCGCTCAGCTTGAGTTTTTTGTTTAATACTCTTTGCTTAAACAGTCTTACAGTTAATGTTCTAGGGAGTCTTGTTTTTGCACTTTCAGGATATAACATAGGTTACAAGAGAGGATATTTTTCCTCACATGAACTAGAACATACTCTGTTTTCAGGTCTAAGAATATCTATCGTTTTTGTACTAATATTTTTGTTTTTCAACCTAAACAGTCAGTGGATAATGGGAGGATGGGATCCCGGTATTTATACCAATCAAGGTCTCAATATTGCCAATAAAAATGGTTTTGTTCAACCTGTTGGTTTTGAAGATGATGATTTGATGTCTGATGAAATTTTAATGATCAGCAAGGTGCCTGATGAAATGGTCTCTCCGATTCCCGGAGAAGAGTACAGAGAACTTCTGCCCGGAGTTAGAATTGATGTTGAAAAAGGGGATGTATCTAATCTTTTTTTCAGGAACTTTCCAAGTTTTATTGGAATGCTTTCTAATTGGGGATTGGTTGATTTTGGATTAAAGGCTAATGTTTTTGCAGGTTTAATGACTGTTTTAATCTTTATTGTTTTAGCATATAGGATGTTTGGCTCTTTTTATTCTGTTGCATTCTGTTTAATGTTGTTTTTTCATAGTCTATTTCTTTATCATATCAAGTTGCCGACAACTGAAGTTTTACAGATGGCTCTATTTTTTGGTTTTGTTTTGCTGAATTCCTGGCGGACGAATCTTTTTATATCAGTTTTCTCTGCTTTGATATTTTTCTGTGCAGTTACAAATCGTGCCGGTTTTATTGCTTTTGGGTCGTTATATCTTTTCTTTGTATGTTTAGCAAAAACTACTACAGATGAGAGCAGAAAAGAGCGATTCACATTTCTTGTTTTGACGTGTTTAGGATTAATATGTGGTTTGATTTATGATATAATTTACAGCAGCAATACTATCATTAAGCTTAATTATGTTTTAGATAAGCTTTTTATGGTTGCATTAGCATCTATAATAGGATCAGTAATTGTTACTGCATTTTCAAACTTCTTTAAAATATACTTACTGAAACTAGTTGATGTTTTTGAGAATCGAAAAAATGGATATATTACAGCTTGTTTGTTAATATTGGCGACCATTGTTATTACTTTTTTTGTCTACAACAAATCTGATTATCCGGCAAATCAAATTAAGATGCTTATTTCATATTTTGGTATGGTTACATTATTGTTTGTATTTGCGGGAATGTTTTTTATGTTGTTTGATCCAAAAACAAATATATATGCAAAAACTACTGTTGTTTTTCTTATAGTGGTTAGTATTGTTACATTTTCTAACCAGTATGTTGCCAATTTATATCCTTGGGCTGTTCGTAGATATGTAACATATACTCTTCCTCTGATTATTCTTTCAGCAATCTATCTTCCATGTGTTTTATGGCGTAGTAAAAAAGTTTTTCCAAGAGTCTTGGCAGTCATGTTTATATTCGTGATTTGCATTTCACAAGCAAGGAGTACTTTTAAAGTATTAATACATTCTGAATATCGCGGAATATTGGTTAAACTTGAAGAGTTAGATAATGAATTGGATGATGAATCGTTGATTCTGGTTGATGATCATAGATTTGCAACACCGTTGATGTATATTTATGGACATAAGGTTATGGATAATGCTCTTCTGGTGTCCAAGGTTTGTGATGAAAATTCAGCTAATAGATATTATAATTTACTGAAGAAGATGCATGATAGAGGACATTCTGTCTATTTCTTTACAACTAAACATCTTTCAAAAGAACCAAGTTTTCCTTTCGAGATTGTTTTATCAAACATCTGGAACTCTGCTGAGTTTGAAACAACAGAAGTCGTGCATGGAGAAAACCAGAAAGCTTTTGAATATAAATCTTTTGCAATATCTCCATCGTTATACAAAATAGTTGATTTTCCTGAGTATAAATTAAATAGCTTATCAATGAAATACATTGACGTCGGCAAAGATTTTGATTTTCTTAATATTGAATCAGGTCTTTATGATAGCGAGTTGTCTGACGGCAAAACTGTCCGATGGACATCAGATTGTGCAAAAATATTAATTCCTGTTGAGAACACCAATCATGCAGCCAATATTAAGGTTAATTATATATTGAAGCATAGACCGGTTCCAGTGAAAGAGATTATCTATCGCGTTAATGGAGCTCGAGTATCTGCTGTTGCCGGTTCTACAAATGTTAATGAAATCAGTGATAGTTTTCAAGTGGAACCATCTGTTTTGTTATATACGAATATACTTGAAATT
Source organism: uncultured Victivallales bacterium (assembly GCA_964441455.1). Classification (GTDB taxonomy): domain Bacteria; phylum Verrucomicrobiota; class Kiritimatiellia; order JAQICX01; family JAQICX01; genus JAQICX01. The sequence continues at coordinate 8,022 of CAYTUX010000177.1, forward strand.
ATTGTTGATCCATTTGTTCCGCGAAGTGTTACCGGAAGTATGGATAATCGTAAGCTTGGAATTATGCTTGATTCTATAGAGATCTCAAATTAGTACGTAAAAAGATCTTTAATTTTATATTTCACATCTTCCGGAGTAATAGAATTTAGAGCATTAAGTATTTTAAAGTGGATTTTTCTGGATATTATTTTTCCTTTTCTGCCTTTTTTCACCATTTTATGAGTCAGGTGTTCTTTAGATGCTGCAACTAAATCATGATTGCTGATTTTTAGTTCTTCTAAAATATTATCCAGTGGTTGTGTTTCGTAATTCATATAAATATGCTGTAATCCTATATTGTTAAATAAGGGCACTTGTCCGGTGCGGGGCATTTAACCTGTACTTGTAATTTTAACTGTTTTGTTGCTCAATCAACATCTTGTGCAAACTGAGTTTCAATTCTAACTTCATAATTTAATAGTTTTTTTTAGAATGTAGCTTTTTTCTTTATAATTATCAATAATCTTTTTATATTCCTTGACTAATCTTTTTGTTTTTCCTACAGAATATGCTATTTCTTCTGTAGTCATCTGTTTCTGGCGACACAGTAATATCTGTTTAAAAGCCACAATATATCTTTGTATTGCCTGTACAGAATGATAAGTTTCCCGACTTACTTGCTGAACCGTCTTTCCTTCCATAAACAACTTATTAATAATAATTTTATTATGTGTAAAACTCGGACCGATATCATGTATTGTTCCCCTTCTCGGAAGTACCGTCTGAGAATCAAGTTCCACTTCCGAAATATATTTACTGACAGTAGCAGGTGATGTTTTCAACATAACCGCAATTTCTGCATTGGTAAGACAACCATTCTCCTCATAATCTTGTCTGCACAACCTTGCCGTTGCCTCTTTTTTGATATCCCTTAACTTTTTCCGTTTGCTCTATCAAGTAAATATTGTGATTGAACAAGATCTAGAATCACACTTGTAAGTTTTATATTTTTTATTGACTTGCCATATGAGTTTTTTCATCTTTATGAACAGTTACCCAAGTCATTTGTTCAGGCTGCATATTACTGGTTTTAGGATAGAACTTATGTACCATCTCACGTATGCTTGTTTCAAGAACCTGTCTTGTGCGTGTTCCTCCATTCTGAGGACGCTCCTGTTCAAGGAAAGCCATCATAGCTCCTTCAAAAGTCTTGTAATACATCGGTAAACGTATAGCCTGATTGCCTGTTATATGCTTCTTCATAACTTCATCTGCCTTTCGTTCATATATGTTTTGGACCGTTGAAAGTCTTTTTTTTCGTCTTGTGCATTATAATATTGAGAATCTGCAATATTGATTTCATCCATTCCGTACTTAAAGAAAGAGGCTCTTTCGAGGTTTCCGTGGGTAAAAGCTTGAATATTCCACAGAAATATTATAAAAGGGAACTCCAAATCAACCAAATTAACAATAAGGAGCTTCCTAAATGAATGGTTAGAATGTTATCACGGAACTGTTAGATATGCAAGGCTGGAAAACAGAAAATTTGTTGACAACAAGTGATTCTGTCACTTTACAAATAGAAAAGAAAGAGGGT
>CAYTUX010000178.1:0-9797 GCA_964441455.1 uncultured Victivallales bacterium
AAGGAAGGAGGAAGAGGAAAAGGTGAGAACGTCGAACATCGAACGTTCAACATCCAATGATGAATGAAGAACCCCTCCGTCACGCTTCGCGCGACACCTCCTCTTGTCAAGGGGAGGAGTACTTTGGGTCTGGTGGTGAGGGGAAGAAAATAAGAGAGATGGGATAAATCTCGTTTTTACATGAGTTGTTTTTACAGCAGCAGCTTATTGATTTCTTCCTGTTTCATTGGTAGAACTGTAACAATATTTTCATCATCCATAAGCTTAATTCTTATCATCGTTGGTTCATCCTGTTTATCATCGCTGTATCTTGCACATATTGAAGATGCAGTCTTTAGAGTGTTTTCAGAAGATTCTTTTGGTAATATTGCAAATGGACCTTTGACATCAGCAGCATGTAGTATATAGTTCTCTGCTCTGTTGAAGTTGTTAATTATATACTCATTATCACTTCGATTACGTCCGACGATAAGTTTAGTTCCATCTTGCAACCTGAAGTGTCGACCAATTTTAAGAAGATTGATATTGTTAAGATTATTAATTCCCTCATGAGCTTTGAGATCTTTCATACGTTGAGCAAAACTTGGTTCAGTAAGCTTGCACCCGCCGGCAGGGCTTGGATATGATTTTAGACCGAACTCTGCTGCTAACGCCATCTGTTTTTTTCTTCCACGACCTTGAATATCTTCAAGTTGTTCCCGGTCAACAAGACCACTTATTTCCATTTTTGTCGGAGGAAGAACCTTTGCACTAAGCGGACGCAAAAGATATTCTCCATATTGAGAGTCTTCAGCAACGGTCCGCAGACTTTTTTTGTTTTGCGACATTGGTCGTTCATTCAGGACTTCACCGGTGCACATGAAATTATAATCATGTTCTTTCATATAGTCACCGGCAGTCTTAAACATAAGTGCATGACAATCTATACATGGATTAATGCCTTTCCCCAATCCATGTGGCGGATTTTTGATAAGCCCAATAATGTTTTCCGTAAAATCTTTTTGAATGAGTCTGATGCCTAGCTGTTTTGCCCCCTGTAAAGCCGGAGTCAGATCAAAGAATGTACTTGTAAAAACAATTCCGTCCACAGTTATTCCCTGTTTTTTCATTAAACATACAGCCAGCATGCTGTCTAATCCTCCGGAAAACAGGCATAGTGCTTTTACGTTTTTTTCAGTCATTATTGGTTCCTTAATTTAATGAAAAACGTTTCATTTTAAAGGTCTGCAAGTCTTTTGTTAATAGATTCAGCAGCATTGCGTCCTTCACCCATTGCCAGAATAACAGTTGCCGCACCCAGAACAATATCACCTCCTGCATAAACCATATCAATGGATGTTTTACCGTTTTCGTCCACAACAATATTTCCCCATTTGTTGATTTCAAGTCCGGATGTAGTCTGTGGAATCAGAGGATTTGACTTATTTCCAATAGCAACAATAACAGAATCCAGATCCAAAGTAAATTCACTATTCTCAATGGGAATAGGTCTTCTTCTTCCTGATTCATCCGGTTCTCCGAGCTCATATTTCAGACATTCCACACCGGAGACATAATCATTCTCGTCGCCAAGAATACGTTTTACATTTTGTAACATATGGAAGATTACACCTTCTTCTTTTGCGTGTTCAACTTCTTCAACACGGGCAGGCATTTCCGCTTCAGATCTGCGATAGATAAGGTGAACTTCTTCAGCTCCAAGTCTTACTGCTGTTCTGGCAGCATCCATTGCCACATTGCCGCCTCCTAAGACTGCAATTTTATTACTTTTGACAATTGGTGTTGCCGCTTTTCCCTTTTCAAATGCTCTCATGAGGTTTGATCGGGTAAGATATTCATTTGCCGAGAAAACACCGACAAGGTTTTCGCCTTCGATATTCATAAATGTGGGGAGACCTGCACCGCTGCCGATAAAAGCAGCATCGAAACCCTCCTCTTCCAAAAGTTCAGGAAGGGTAAGAGTTCTACCCACAACAAAGTTTGTTTCAATTTTCACACCCATCTCTTCTAATTGAGTGATTTCTCTCTGAACGATATCCTTCGGCAGACGAAATTCAGGGATTCCATACATCAGAACGCCGCCGGGTTTATGAAAGGCTTCAAACAGTGTAACTTCGTGACCTTCACGTCTTATGTCGGCAGCGACTGTTATTCCCGCAGGACCCGATCCGATAACAGCAACTTTTTTTCCTGTTGCCGGTTTAATTTTCACATGAGTCTCTTTGTTATTTTCCGCTTCCCAGTCAGCGACAAATCTTTCAAGTCTGCCGATAGAAACTGATTTATTCACATCTTTAAGAGCTTTACCAAGTGTACAATATAACTGGCACTGTTTTTCCTGCGGACATACTCTGCCGCATACAGCCGGCAGCAAGCTTGTTTTTTTGATTGTATCAATGGCTTTCTGATAGTCACCTTCAGCAATTTCTTTTATAAATTTTGGTATATCAATTTTTACGGGACACCCTTTCATACACGGAGCATTTTTACATTGCAGACATCTTTCAGCTTCCAGTTTTGCCTGTTCTTCAGTATATCCGATTGCAACTTCCTGCATATTGTTTCTTCTTATCAAAGGATCTTGTGACGGCATCTCCTGAAAAGGAATTTTCATTCTATCTTTAGGGGTAAGGTTTTCACAATCCAGATTTTCCAGGATATCTTCTGCACTTTTCTGTAAATCATCTTTGGAAATATATGACATTTTATTTATCTCCTTTTTTATCTAGTTCATCTGCCTGTTTTTGGAGCTTGCAATTTTGGTTGTTATGATATTTTTCATGAGCATTAGCTTCCTGATTTTTATAAGCCCCCAGTCTTTTCATCATATTGTCAAAATCAACCTTGTGTCCATCAAATTCAGGTCCGTCCACACATACAAATTTTGTTTCATCGCCAACAGTCACACGGCAGCCGCCGCACATACCTGTTCCATCAATCATTATTGTATTGAGAGATACAATTGTAGGCACTTCAAATTCTTTTGTTGTCAGGCAGCAGAATTTCATCATGATAGGAGGACCTATTGCAATTACTTCACCCGGTTTAGGATCTCTGCGGCAGCACTCCTTAAGAGGTTCAGTAACGAGGCATTTTCTACCGTATGAGCCATCATCTGTACATATAATAAGTTCATCAGCAATAGCTTTCATTTCATCTTCCATAATTAGAAGATCTTTGTTTCTTGCACCCATTATGACGGTTAACTTCGTTCCTGCGTCTTTATATGCTTTTGCAATCGGATACATTGGTGCGACTCCAATTCCACCACCAACGCATACAACCCAGTCAAGTTTTTTCAGGTGAGTCGGTTGTCCTAGAGGTCCTAGAACATTTTCGATGGAGTCACCTTCATTTTTATCAGCCAGTTTATGTGTTGTTGCACCGACAGATTGAAAAATGATTGTGATTGTTCCATCTGTTTTGTCTGCATCGGCAATTGTGAGAGGGATTCTTTCTCCAAAGTCTGTGTCAATTTGAAGCAGAATAAATTGTCCCGGTTTTCTGGAACGTGCAATCAGTGGTGCTTCTATAACCATCTGAAATACCTCTTCCGACAGTTGTCTTTTTTTTATAATCTTATGCATTGTATATGTATTTCTCTTAAATGTTTATATTTTATAGTTATTAATATTAATGGCAGGTAGTATACTTAAATTATTCATTGAATACAAGGGTTATTTCTAGGTTCCGATTGATTTTGTAAGGGAGAGAATTGGGAGTAATACAGCAAGGACTACAAGCAGAACAAAAGCACCAATAGTCAGAATAAGTACCGGTTCCATGAGGTTGAGAAGTCTTGAAATATATTTATCCCATTTTCTGCTATATCGTTCAGCAGCTGATTGAAACATTTGCGGAAGTTCACCTGTAGCTTCTCCCACTTGTATCCAGCTTGGAAGGCTCTCAGCGAGGGGGGCAATCTGTCTGACAGAATCTGAAAGTTTTCCGCCGTGCTCGACATTTAAAGCCTGCTGTTCCGACATTAGAGCAAGCCACTGATTACCTGTGACTTTTCCGCTCAACTTGAATGCAGTCAAAACCGATACACCACCACTGAGCAGCATTGACATTGTTGAGGCAAAGCGAAGGTTTGCCAGAATAGCTGCAGCCCTGCCGAATATTGGTATTTTAAACTTGTTGCGTTCAAATTTCAGTTTAAACTGCTGATTATTCTTTAGAGCTTGTCTAAGAAAGAATATTGCACCAATAATAACTGCCAGAAACGGGATTCCCCACTGAGTTACAATTGTTCCGATGTTCATCATAATATTGGTGATTGCCGGAAGTTTTTCAGTTGTTTCTCCAATTATTTCAGCGGTTTTAGGCAGCAGGAAAACCAGCATAATAATTGCCACACATACTCCAACAAACATTATTATTGAAGGATAAATCATAGCCATTTTAATTTTATCCTGAAGCAGATCTTTTTCTTCCAGAAAAGTTGCAAGGTTATCAAACATCAGGTCAAGCGATCCGGTCTCTTCTGCTGATTCTATTACAGCCAGTTCAAATGGTTTAAATGATTTTGATGCTTTGGAGAATGCAGAGGCAAGGTTTGAGCCTTCTTTAATCTGGTCTCGGACATTGCCCAGTATTATTCTGTTATTTCCAATGTCCGGGGAGTCTATGAGCATATCAAATGCCTTTGCAAGAGGAATTCCTGCTCTTAGAAGAGTGCTTAATTCCCTGTATACAGTTGAGCGTGCGGTAGTATTCAGGCGGGATGTAAAGTTTTTGCTGTCAGTAACCTTTTCAGGAAATATTCCATCTGAGACAAGTTTACGTCTTGCTTCCTTTATGTTGTCAGCTTCAATGATGCCCTTTTGAGCTGCTCCGTTAGACGAATATCCTTTGTATTGATAAGTTTTCATATTATTGATGCGGCTGCATTTATAACTTCTTCCACAGTTGTTTTTCCCTCAAGCACCTTGTCAATGCCATCTTCAATCATGGAGATCATGCCGTTTTCTTTTGCCATTTTGGTTATTTCATCAGAATTAATCTGTTTTTGTCTCAGAGCATTTTTCATTTTGTTTGAGAACACCAGCAATTCATATATTCCCATTCGACCGGAGTATCCTTCCTGGCAATTTCTGCAGCCTTTTTCAGATGGTTTCCAAACCGTTTTGCCAAGAAGTTTTTTACCTGCTTCTCCAAGCATTTCAATTTCATGTTCTTCCACATATGTTTTCTGTTTACAGCTGCTGCACAGGCAACGAACAAGTCTTTGTCCCATTGCACCACGCAGACATGATGAAAGCAGGTATGGTTCTATACCCATATCAATCATTCTGATAATTGAACCCGGAGCATCGTTGGTATGCAGAGTTGTAAGAACAAGATGTCCTGTTAGTGAAGCACGTATTGAAATTTCTGCTGTTTCCAGGTCTCGAGTTTCACCAACAAGTATTATATCCGGATCCTGACGCAGAATGTGTCTTAATCCCTTTGAAAAGAGCAATCCAATTTTTGTATTAACCTGAATCTGACCGATATTTTCCAGTTGATATTCGATTGGGTCTTCGATTGTAATAATATTTTTTTTTGTTGAATCAAGCTGGTTAAGAGCAGCATATAGAGAAGTTGTTTTACCTGACCCGGTTGGTCCTGAAACAATAATTATGCCATTTGTCTGTTTCAGCAGTTTGTCAAAATTCTTTTTGACATAAGCGTTCATGCCCAGTTTTTCAAGGGATGTCATTGCGGTTGTTTTATCAAGCAATCTAAGTACAATTCTTTCACCTTCTGCTACCGGGACAGTTGAAACACGCATATCGATTTCACGTTTTCCGACTTTCACCTTAGCCATACCGTCTTGCGGTTGTCTTTTTTCTGCAATATCGAGATGAGCCATAACTTTCAGTCTTGATATCAGGGCACTTTCCATCGATTTAGGAGGAGCGGTCTGTTCATACATTACACCGTCAACTCTATATCTTATTCTAGTTCTGTTTTCAAATGGTTCAAAATGTATATCTGAAGCCTTCTGTTTCACAGCTCCAAGCAGTATAAGATTTACCAATTGGCTTACGGGTGCGCCGATTGTATTTGTGAGCAGATCTGTAGCTGTTTTATTTTGATTTATGTATTCATAATCAATATCTTCCATTTCACCAATAAAATTTTCAGGTGTATCTTCCTTCTGAAAGTATGCTTTTTCAAGAGCCATATTAATAATTTCTGTTTCAGTGGCAATCGGTTCGAAAGATTGATTTATGGTCATGGATATATGGTCAAGGAGCTGTGTTTCCTCGGGAGATGATGTGAGAATATAATAGCTGCCATCTTTCTTTATCGGCAGAACAGAGTTTTTCTTTGCCCAGTCGAATGGTATTTTGTCAATAAGAGATGTATCATACCAACTGTCATCTATGGTGGTAACATATTCAATGTCTAACTCCGCAGCCAGTTTTTGCAGTTCCTCTGTCATAAATTTACTCTTTCCATCGTTTAATGTTTTTTATTCTTGTGAATTATACTTTATTTCCATATATATATCAAATATTTATTTGTTTTGTAAATATATTGTTGAATAACATGTATCTTTGTTCTATAATGCACCGGAATAAATTTGTTTTAATAACATTAAGGAATAAAACATGAATGGAATGGCTTGCCGTTGCGAGTATTGTGAAATGAGAATTATGGTAGTTGATGGAGAGTTACCTGCCGTATGCCCTTTTTGTCAGAAGACTATGGAGTATATGGAGTATGAGTTGCCGGAACCAAAAATCGTTTCAGAAGAAGAAGAGGAGGCTTTTGACGAAGAGTTACATTCTCGTTCGGGTGCAATATATTCACCCTTTGCATTAAAAATAAGAATCATATTGATGGTTATTCTCTCCATTACTTTGGCAATAACACTGTTTTATAAAGTTCATAACATTGAATATTTTTACTATCAGGTTTTTGTAAACACCTATAGTCTTGTGGTTGGTGTATTTATTTTGTCACGTTTTATTTTGGCATCTTTTTATACTGCACCAATTGATGTTGGTTATGAACCAACTGTTTCCGTTTTAGTTGCCTGCATGAATGAAGAGCCATCTATATCAAAAACAATAGACAGAATTTATTCAGCGGGTTATTCTGCGGGAAAGCTTGATGCTTTATGTGTAAATGATGGTTCAACAGACAATACACTGCATGAGATGTTGATGATGCAGAACAAGTATCACAAGCTCGTAATTGTTGATTTTGAGAAAAACAAAGGAAAAAGACATGGTATGGCAATTGGAGCATTGCTTGCAAAATCAGAAATATTGGTATATGTTGACTCGGACAGTTTTCTTCTTGATGGAGCAATTCATAAAGTAGTTCAGGGTTTGGCTGATCCACAGGTTGCGGCTGTTTCAGGTCATACAGATGTTGAAAATGTAAGTTATAATGTGTTGACAAAGATGCAGGATGTAAGGTATTTTGTGTCGTATCGGGTTATGAAGGCTGCAGAGAGTATTTTTGGTGCAGTGAGTTGCTGTCCCGGATGTTTCTCGGCATATCGAAGAGTTTGTGTTCTTAATGTACTTGATATGTGGCTTCATCAGAAGTTTTTAGGGAAATATGCCACATATGGAGATGATAGGGGTTTAACCAATCATCTGTTGAAAGATTACAAAATTCTTTATGATGATGAGGCATTGGCGACCACAATTGTTCCTACGAAATGGAAGCAGTATATCAGGCAGCAGGCCAGATGGAAAAGATCCTGGGTACGTGAATTCTTTTTTGCGGGCCGTTTTATGTGGAAGAAGCATCCTTTGGCTGCAATCGGCTGGTATCTGATGACTCTTTTGCCGTTTATGGCTCCGGCAATTATGTTTAATGCACTTTTTCTTCAGCCGATTAAAGCTTATTTTTCTGAAACACAGCATGCTACGCCATTTTTTTATTTAAGCGGAGTATTTGTTGTAACACTGTTGTGGTCGATTTACTATTTGGAAAAGACCGGCAGACCTCACTGGTGGTCCGGCTTTGTTTTTGTTGTTACATATATTTTCTTTTTTAGCTGGCAGGGATATTACTCTGCACTTACAATCAGATATACAGGATGGGGGACAAGATAATGGCTGATATAGAAATAAAGTAAAAAATCCGGAAAAAGTATCATATTCATTAGCATGGTTATATTTTTTATTTATTATTTCCATGTTAATTGCATGGACTATTCCAATCAAGATTTTTGTTGATAATTATTTTATGCCTGTTGAATATCAAGGACCCAGGACTTCAGACACGTTTGTAGCAATAGTATATGAGGGGGTATCATCCAAGACTAACGAAGTTAGTCCGGAGGCTTTTAAAGAACAGATTGAGACTCTAAGAGACAATGGATATGTGCCGATTACTCTTCAGGATGTAAGGAATTTTTATTATGAAGGCAGAAAGTTTCCGGAGAAAGCGATACTGACAACATTTGATCATAGCAGAAAAACTTCATTTTTTGAGACAAGGTCTGTAATGAAGCGTAACTATTGGCATGGAGTTATGTTTTTATGGCTTAAGCCAATACTTGACGGTGATCCATCTGCCTTGTTATGGCCCTATATTTCAAGGATGGTGAAATCTGACAACTGGGAGTTGGGAGTTCAAAGTTTAGATGGTTTCAGGCGTATACCTGTTGATTATACCGGTAAGTTATCTAATTTTATGACCTCAAAGATGTGGTTAGCGGATGAGAACAGATATGAAAGTTTGGAAGAATTCAAGACTCGAATTATGAATGATCATCTGGGTAGTTTAGATATTGTTGAGAAGCATATAGGTTATAGACCGTCTGCATATGCCTATGCTTATCCTTATGGAGATTTCGGGCAGACGCATAGAAGAGCTGTTTCCCTTAAAAACATTAATATGAACTTAGTTGAAAACTACTATGATTTAGGTTTTACGTCAGGAAATTTTCCGTTAAACTCTTCCGTTACAGATCCGCGACGACTGAATCGTCTAATTGTACGGCATGATATGAGCAGTTCAGATCTTCTGCTTAAATTGGAAGATTCATGGCCGGACAAGCAGGAAAATGAAATAGTCTCACCAATTTTGGATTTATCAAGGTGGTTTGATGACTGGGGTGATAAAGTTTTACAGACTAACTCAATAGTTCTTAAAGCCTCTGAAAAATCCAGTGGAGCAAGAATGTGGCTTGCTGGAAGTGATGAACGATTAAATTTTTATGTGAAGATAAACTTTGAACTTATTGATGGTCAATTTGGTGTTTTTCTAAGGGGGACACCTGATGAAGAGAGATGTGTTTATCTTGGACTGGATATGTCTGGGGATATATGGGTACGTCAAAAGCAGGTGGGAGCTGATTTTTTCACATTGGCATCAGCCAGCACTATTTTTGATACTTCAAAGCAGCATGTTTTAGAGATATATCTAAGAGATGATCTGTTTGGTATAATGCTTGACGGCAAAAATGTTTTAAAGGAGCGTGTGATGCTTCAGGGAACCCCGGAACCCGGTATGATTGGATTAAGCATATGGGATAAGACTATTGCAAAGGCAGCTGTAAAAATTGGAGTTGTAGAGATAAAGAGTCAGAAACCTGAGTTGGCTTCCTGGTTATACAACAGAAATGACGTGCCGTTTTTTTCCAACTGGGTTCATAAGAATGGTTTTAAGCTGACCAATTTGTGTCCTTATTGGTATTCAATTCGTGGGGCAGGGTACTTACAGCAGTCAAATTATGATACAACACACATTCGTCACCCTTTCACTCTAATTTCTCAGGTATTATTGGCGAACATTTAAAATCTGGGTCAATGAATACATTTGAGTCAATTCCCAAGGCT
>CAYTUX010000179.1:0-3245 GCA_964441455.1 uncultured Victivallales bacterium
AGAAGATAACAAAGAAAACTAAGGATTTACTCTTATTCATCTTTGTTAACTTAGTTCTCTTGAGCGATAGCGACTGTTCAAAAGAAGTCTTGAAAAAAATTAAAAAACAAAAATAAATTTAACAAATCGATGGAGGCGACTAGTAAACTCGCACATCATCGAAACGTTGCATTACCTAAAAAAACTCTTTCCTACAACTCACGCACTCGCGCACTTACGCATTTGCAACTGTATTCCCTCTTTTTTTATTCTTTGTACTACAACCCTTCATGTTGCCACTCCGCTTTGCTCCATTGCTTTAGGCATGCTAAAGCCTCACTCCCGCTGGTCGTGTGTGGTTAACCTTTTTGGTTGCGGCTCGTCCGCCTTAGGCTTATCGGTGTTCATTAGTCCGAGCCCACGGGACTCAGCTACAGGATGAAATTTCAATCAACCGTCAATTTGCAAGACTAACGCTGTAGCTGCGTCGCTCCGGCGCGGAAATTTTACATCTTCTCTTTTTTTGGTTGCCTGCCTGTTCGTGTACTCACGCAGACAGGCGGCTATGCAGCCCTATGTGAATCCGTGGCTGAAATTATTAAGTTTCAATTACTTTTATATGTATTAGCTCGGTTGTAAGTTTTTGCTGAGTGACATGTACACAGACATGTTGGTGGTTAAGTTTTTCCAGAGTTTTTGATATTGTCTGATGTGCAATGTCTGGGGAGTTGCATTCACTGCTCAAGTGTGCAAGGAAAAGGTGCTGCAACCTGTTTGATGAAATTGCTTTAAGCAGTTCTGATGTCTGTGTGTTTGAAAGGTGCCCTTGGTTACCTGATATTCTCTGTTTAAGAGACCATGGTCGAGTTGAGTTAACAAGCAGTTCTGTATCATGATTAGATTCCAGTATAAGAGCATCACAATCTTTCAGGTAGTCTTTGACGAGTTCAGTTATTATACCCATATCAGTTACTACACCGATCTTGATCTCTTTATTTTTCAAGATATATCCAACCGGTTCATAGGCATCATGACATACTTGGAAAGGGTGAATATTTATGTCGCCAATAGAGAAGTCAGAACCGGTAGTAAAGATATTCCATGGAATTTCCACACCAGATAGTCTTGCATCAATTCCGGAAGCAGTACCTGTGTTTGCATAAGGTTTAATATCTGTTTTTTTGAGCATAGTTTTTAAACCCTGATAGTGGTCGTGGTGCTCATGTGTAAAACAGACAGCCTGAATGTCATCAATATTTACTCCAATTGATTGAAGTCTTACACATATCTGCTTGAATGATAATCCTGCGTCGATTAACAGTCTTGTTTTGTCTGATTCAATATATATACAGTTACCTGAACTTCCGCTGCCCAGCACACAAATTTTTAAAGCCATATTTTTCTTTCTATATTTTTTTGTCGTTCTAAGTTCTATGTTCTAAGTTTGACGTTCACTGTTTTTGAACGCTGAGTCTGATATTTTTTAAGGACTTTAAAGTCGTTAAGGTCATTAAAGTCGTTGAGAAAACGGGTCGACAGCCCTGTCATTTGCACATTTGTTTTACTTACTTGGAATGCACGACAACTGCCGGATGCAGATATACCGGTTCAAGTTTATCACTTCTAACTGATGCCTCTGTTTTTTTATAAACAATATCACACAAGGTTTGAGCCTCCGGAATAACATCATGTTGGACAAGCTTTGTTAAATTTATCTCTTTGCTAAACTTTTCCAGTCTGGAATAGTCTGTAGATATTATCTGTTCGCATCCCTCAAAAAAATGTGCAGCTTGTTCAAAAGATAAGAGATCATAATCTTTTACTTTTTCATAGGTTCCAAGTTCATAGTTTCTTTTGAAAGTAGCACCCCATAGCCTATTTCGTCTTGCATCACCTATAACTCCAACATATTCTTTTTCGGAATCCTGTGCGAGCATCTCACCTGATGAAACTGCAAATATATCTTTAGCATAAGGTAATGCCATTGTTTTTGCTGTTGTGAGAGCGATCCGAATGCCTGTAAATGATCCAGGACCTAAACTTGATGCAAAAATGTCAATATCTGTTAAAGATATCTTTTCTTTTTTTAAAACAGGTGACAAAGTTGAGAACAGATCAATGGAATCGCGTATTGATGAATTCCATTTTGCGGATGCAATGATTTTGCCATTTTCGCTTATTGCTAAAGATGCTTGAGATGTAGACTGTTCAAATGCTAGTATTTTCATATTTTTTTGTTAAAAACCTTGTAATTTAATACGCAATTAACTCATAATACGGACAAAATTTCAAGTAAAAATGTATAAATTGAACAGGAATATCTAAATAATGGCATTTGATTATGTAATAAAATTCTCAAGAAGAAAAACACTTGCCCTTAAGGTAAATAAAAATGGTGAAGTTATTGTTGCTGCACCAATGAGGTGTTCCAAAAAGGCTGTTAAGAAATTTGTTGAATCAAACACTCTGTGGATAGAAAAGGCATTGTTAAAGGTTGAAATTTACCAGAAAAAATCATCTCCAAAAAAATATATTCTCGGAGAAATTTTCTTTTTTAAAGGAGAGAAGTATCCTCTGATATTTATTGATGACATTAAAGATATTAAACTGACTCAAAGAGCATTGCAGGTTCCGACGAGCCATAAAGCACCCGCAAAACTTATTTATAATTGGTATATGGATAATGCTGCAGAAGCGATTATGGAAGCCGTGGATATTCAATCTGAAAGATTGGGGCTGTATCCAGAGAAAGTTCTTGTCAGTAAAATGAGATCCAGCTGGGGGACGTGCTCCTGCAGGGGAAGAATCAGTATTGCATGGAGGTTGATTATGGCACCACCTGATGTTTTGAATTATGTTGTTATCCATGAATTAGCTCATCTGAAATTTCTTAATCACTCAAAGCGATTCTGGTCTTTTGTGCAGGAGTATTGTCCTGAATATAAAAATCATAAGAGATGGTTAAAAGAACATGGTGCTTATCTTAACTTTGATATTTGAAGAATAAGATTTTTATCCGGAGATTTCGCAAATGGACGCAGATAAGAAAAAGAATTCTCACCACGAATCATACGAATCACCACGAATCAAGAAAAGAGATTTTAGCCACGGATTAACATAGGGCGGCATAGCCGCAGCCAAAAGAATTTCTCGCGCAGAGGCACAGAAAAAAAACAAGAAAATGTAGCCACAAAAAGGCACAAAAGACACAAAAAAATAAATTAAGAAGAGATTAGCCACCGATGAACACCGATATCCACGGATTG
>CAYTUX010000180.1:0-5195 GCA_964441455.1 uncultured Victivallales bacterium
CATATTACCATTTCGCTACGCTACGTTGGCTTAGGCAGGCTAAAGCATCACTTCGTTTTTATTGCCATTTCCCCAGCTACTGACTGAAAATATTTTTCTAAGTCAATAGCTGGGTCATTGCTTTAAACACAAGACCATAGTGAGTGAGGCTGGATCCTGCAATCCCGCATGGCGGGAAAGCTTAGCGTAATGTCCTACTTTAAAGCCTCTTACCCCCCAGTCGTTTGATCTATTATTTTTCAGCACTTTTCTAACTCTATAATTATCAACAATTTACACGACCATTTTAACTAGTCAATCACCGCTTTGCGGGACTGGTAAGCCAGCTGTATATTTTTTGGGAACGCAGATGACACAGATTTCACAGATTATCGCTGATAATTATTTATCTAATCTTTTATATCTGCGAACATCTGTACAATCAGCGTCATCCGTGTTCCTTTATAATCCTTTCAAGAGAATTCTTTTGGTTGCGGCTATGCCGCCCTAAGTTTTTCTAGTCTTCTAGTATTAGACGATAATGACATGCCTTCACTTAAGTAACTCTCCGATAAATACTACTTCACCTTATTTTTCTGGTTGAATGCCCTTTTCGGCGGGGTGAAGCACCCCGTCCCTACAGTTGATGATGCTGCAAACAAAACTAAACCATTAATTTGCAGGTTTTTTGTAGGGTCGGGGTCAGTGACCCCGCCTTTAAAATGTTTTTTTCATCCCGCTTTGCGGGATCACCCAACGGGTGATAAAAGCATAATTTAAATCCTAATTTCATTATCGACCGTTGTAATCGAAATATATTCCCAACCGGAAATTAAAGATATTTATAACAAAAAAAAATCCCGAGGACACATAAGTCATCGGGATATCTTTTTATATACTCGCATATATGAGCACAATAATGCTGTGGTCCTCTACCATCCAGACTATAACTGTCGGTTATGGAGTTTCACCATATCAATTCTTTACAAAAAATAAAGAATTCGCGGACTTTTAGCGCCGGTCGGAATTTCACCTTTCCCGAAGACAAGTGAATGATATCATTTTAACACAACAAAAAACAACTCTTTTTTCAAAACAGCAGAAAAAAAGAATGAAGATGAGATATGCTTTCAAACAGGAAAAAATTATATTTGAAATGTATTCAGGGCGAACAATAGTGCAAACACTATTAATGCGTCTAATAACAATATTGAGTTTTAGGCTATGAGATCAGAACAACGTACGCAAGACCTTGCTAGCTAAGTTGGTACTTTAAGCCTGATTTGCCCCGGTCATGGCTCTTTATCAAAACTGTGCACCCCCGTCCCATCTATGACAACAGTGAAATATCCATTGAATCTGTAACCTCTCATGGTCCAATGGATAGTAAAAGAATAATAGAATTAAAAAAACTTTTCAAAAATGCAACACCTGGAATTGTCTATATATCCGCATTTCCCGACAGAAAAACAATTAATCGTTTTTTCAAAGATATTAGTTGGGAAACAGAAGTTTGGATTGCTGATGCTCCAACCCACATGATACATTTTAATGGTGATAGATTTATGGATCCACACATATAAAAAACACTAAAAAACAATGGCAACTAATATAAACTGGATAATTTCCCCAATATTTGCAATAGCTTTCTGCTATTTGCTGTAGTCAAAAAGAGCATTCAAAG
Source organism: uncultured Victivallales bacterium (assembly GCA_964441455.1). Classification (GTDB taxonomy): domain Bacteria; phylum Verrucomicrobiota; class Kiritimatiellia; order JAQICX01; family JAQICX01; genus JAQICX01. The sequence continues at coordinate 1,664 of CAYTUX010000180.1, forward strand.
ATGCAAAACAAATAATAGTATTCTCTATATCCAATCTTCAGCTTCAACGGATCGACAGCATATAGTGAACCCGTAGTAGATATCACCCACAGAACTAAACCCTGAAAAGATGGGAGATCTCCTTGCTCTTCTATTTTTTCAACGCAATCAGCTCTTTCATAACGTGAGCAAGGTTTCCGGACCACTCTTTGGTACCAAAGGCATCATGAACATCCATATAAAGAGAGTACAATTTTTTATACTTCTCAACATTTTCAGGTATTGGACTATAAACAACATCACGTACAGCACTGATAGCATCAACAGCTTCATCCATAGTTGCATAACCACCTTTTGATTCGCCTGCTGCAACCAGAGAAAATATTGCTGCACCAACAGCACAAGTCTGATCACTGGCTGCAATTTTCATAGGACGATTAGTGATATCCGCATAAATCTGCATTAGAACTGGAGACTTAATTGCAAGACCGCCACTGTTTACAACCTCTTTAATAGGAACGCCATACTCTTCAATTCTTTTAATAATTGTCAAAGCACCAAAGGCTGTTGCTTCAATCAAAGCTCTATAAATTTCATGTGGCTTCGTATATAAAGTCTGCCCGATAAGCATTCCGGAAAGAAGAGGATCCACGAGAATAGTTCTGTTTCCATTATTCCAGTCCAGAGCCAGAAGTCCTGTTTCACCCGGTGCCATTTCAGCAATCATTGCGTCAAGCTTCTGAAATTTTGCAACCTGATTCTCACCATATGATTCAGGAACAAGGTTGTTCACAAACCAAAGAAAAATATCCCCGACAGCACTTTGACCGGCTTCAATTCCATAATAACCCGGAAGAATAGATTCTTTAACAACACCACATACACCGGGTATGTCAGGTAAATCAGTTCCAAGATTCATTACCATCATATCACATGTACTTGTTCCAAGAATTTTCACAAGAGTACCCTCTTTGATTCCTGCACCAACAGCTCCCATATGTGCATCAAATGCTCCAACTGAAATTGTTATGCCGGCAGGTAATCCTAATTTGTTCGCCCACTCATGAGACAATTCACCCGCAGCAATATTTGCCGGATAAGCTTTTTCATAAAGGCGATCTCGAAGATCTGAAAGAGCAGGATCAAGTGCTGACAAAAATTCTTTGTCAGGTAATCCGCCCCATGTGTCTGAATATAAAGCCTTATGACCTGCCGCGCAAACACTGCGTTTAATCTCGGCAGGATTTTTAATCCCTGCAAGAACAGCCGGAATATAATCGCATAGTTCAACAAAACTATATGCTTTTTTAAATACTTCCGGAGCAATTCGTTTGCATCTTAGAACTTTAGCCCAAAACCACTCTGAAGAATAAGTACCACCACACTTTGCAAGAAAATGAGGACGCATCTCTTTTGCAAGTTCAGTAATTTCTTCGGCTTCTTTGTATGATGTATGATCTTTCCATAACCACGCATTGGCATTTATATTATCTTTAAACTCCGGGAGCAATGCAAGAGGTGTACCCTCGCTGTCAACCGGCATAGGAGTACTTCCTGTTGTGTCAACGCCAATACCCATAATACGGTCTACTGAAAATTCACCATCTATCGCTTTTGCTTTAGATATCCCATTAACAATAATATCTTCTAAACCAGCCAGATAGTCCTTTGGGCTTTGCTTGGCAACATTGTGATCCTTTTCATCTACAAGGACTCCTAAAAGTCCTTGTGGATATGAGAACACATGACTTGCAATCTCTTCCCCATTATCAGCATCTATTATTACAGACCTACATGAATTTGTTCCATAATCTAAACCAATTGCATATCTCTTCATAAATTTTCTCTTTCTTAATCAAATTATCATCATTTTAAAATGGGTTTTCAGTTGGATACGGAATGCTTGCCGGCAAAGGAGTTGCGATATCTGACACTCCGAGCATTGTTGTCGCATCATACAAAGCTTTACCACAATGATGAAAACCAAATGCACCATGATGAGGATAATGCTTTTCTAAAAGAACGTGTCTGTAGAATCGAGCAAAGTCAGGAATTGCAATAACACCTGTTCCCCCAAATGTACATGGATCAACATCAAGAACTGAACCCTCTGCAATATAACTCTGCAACTGACCATCCGGGCGATGCTGCAGGCGGAACATTGTTGTTTCTCCAGCCATCAAAGTACCTTCAATTGTACCACATGTAATATCTGGTTCTTTATCCGGTTCAAGTAGTCCGTGCATAATCAACTGATATTTCATTTCAAAACCACTTGACAAACATTGACAAGCTGTGTTTCCACAATGGAATCCCATAAACAGATCTTCATTAGCAACTCCAGGCATTACTGGTGTTTCAAGATCGGCAGGAACTGTATTGTTAATATCAAGAAGTGTTACAATATCATTTGATGCCAACTGAGTCATATACTCTGAAACTGCACCATAAATATCAACTTCACATGCAACAGGAATTCCACGACCGGTCAGACGACTGTTCACATAGCAAGGCACGAAATGAAATGTTGTCTGAAATGCCGGCCAGCACTTATTTGCAAAAACTCCGTACTCACTTGCACCAAGATTTTCTTCAAAGAATTTTTCCAGTGTAAGCTCAAACTGTGCAATCTGTGGTAGTTTTCCCGGGAAATTACAAGCTCCTGCAAGCTCTTTTTCCATGTCTTTAACTTTTGCTGCAATATCAGATGTTCTTGAACCTGCTTTTTCATATAATTCAAAAAGATCCAGCTCTGAATTTTCCATAACTTCAACACCAAGATTATATAAAGGAACAATTGGTGCATTACATGCATAAAAATCTTGTGGTCTTGGACCAAAAGAAAAAACTTTTAGGTTTTTAAGACCAACGACAACTCTTGCAACTGTTACAAAATATTCAATATTCTTGGCAACCTCACTAGGCAATCCAACCGGTCTTGCCGGAATAAATGGTTTCAATCCTCTAAGACCGGCATTCAAGGAAGCATTGAGCATTCCGCAGAAAGCGTCTCCACGCCCTTCCATCATTGAATTCTTGCTCTCTTCTGCAGCTGCAACAAGCATGTAAGGTACTCCAAGCTTTTTTGCACATATAGTTAATGGTCCTTCAGGTCCAAAGTTACCCAAATATATTGCTAATGCATTAACTCCGGCTGCTTTCATCTCGACAACTGCCTTCATCGCATCTGCTTCGTTTTCAACAATCGTCTCGGCAGTATAAAAATTCAACTTGAGTTTTTCACACTCCGCTTTTACCTGTGCTAATCTCTGTTTTGTCAACTCTGCAGGAAAACAGTCTCTGCTTACGCCAACAATACCCATCTTTATTTCTGGTGTATTTATCATTATACTATTCTTTCTATTTTGGGATTTATTTTCAATTTATAAAATTTAAACGATTATTTTATCACTATTTCCATTCCCTGGCAACAACCAAATGAAAATCTTCACAAAACTATTAATTGTAATATCAACTGCGAAAGATTTTAAGACAAAAAAAACATGCTATGATATAATCTGGTTTTAAAGCAACCAAACTAATAAAACAAGAA
>CAYTUX010000181.1:0-13775 GCA_964441455.1 uncultured Victivallales bacterium
GTCGAACCAAAAATTCGAGAATAGTTAATTTATTCTCCTTTCAAATTATTAAAAAAACATCTTTAATTGACAACTAATGGCGGAGCTTGCCCAAATTCATCTCTTTTTCCTAAAATATTACTTTTTTTTTGGAAAATTCACACATATTGCAAATTTTACAACACAAAAACAGATCCATTTCCCCTATTAACATAATTTAGAACTTTTCAACAGTTCTAAATTCATTTTCTATATTAAAATTTTTATATATTAGCAGGTATTATAATTATGATGATTTCGAATTTAGACTCTTTCAGCCGTTCTGTCCGTCCTTACTTTGAATTTTGGGAATTCAAAGTTAGGGCGGGGTATAATTTAAACTGAAAAAAAATGAATCAACGATAAATAAGGGCATTTTGTTCTGTGGGGGGGATTTAACGTAATATACGGTTTTTATAAATATTATCGAACAGGTAAACACCATCTTCTGATTTGACAACACAATATTTTGATGTTTGGTTAAGAATACTGTCAATTTCAGAATTTAACTTTTCTTTCTGTAATGGCCATGGGTTTCCTTTTCTATCAACAAGTATAAAATCACAATGCCTATATCTTCTGTCTCTACTTTGGTCATACGGAAAACAATACGGATGGGCTTTTCTAACTAAGTGGGGAACAAAATCTGTTCCACAGCTGACAGAAGCACCTGATGGTATTTGATTCATTACTCTATATTTTGCCATAACATGGGCATTAAAACTATAGAATTTATAATCTGCACCAAATGACAACGCCATCAAAACTGTCAGAACAGATACACCAAATGCTAAAACAAGTTGCGGTTTTTTTTGACACCATGGAACTAATAACACAAAATCACGTAATCGTTTTAAGCCAATAATATACCCCCATATGACAAATGGAATTATTGGGGCAGAATAATGCAACAACAGAGCAGCTTGCGGCTCATAATTAGCCGTAGTATTGAGAATAAGCCCCGGCAGTGCAATCATCAAAGCTTCTATTCCAAGAAACGGTATAAATGCAAGTGTTTTAAGCATATCAACAGGTGCTTCAGAAAAAGCACACTTTATCACATAAAATGGCTGATTAAGCAATGTTACAGCAACCTCCTGATAGTTGCTGCCAAGATGTCCCCATCTTGCTGCTACAAAGTGAGAAACAACAGCAGCATCAGGCATAGCTGCGGGAATAACAAACTTCCAGGCAACAATCGCCCATGCAATAGAAATAACGCATGTGATCCAACCTATTAATCGAGTTTTTCGACTAAACAATGCATAAATACCAATGCCGAATGCATATATAGGAATGTCTTCTTTACATGAAAGAGCAAGAATCAAAAAGACAAAATATGGCCACATTTTTCTTTTTAATAAGAAGAAAATAGCACCTAATATAAAAGTTGGTTCCATCATTTCAGGGTGGAAATCAAACCATATTCCTCTTGCAAGATACTTATAGTTTAAAAATATTAAAGAAACTAATAATGCAACAACAGGAGACAGACGATAATGTTTCCCGATTTTATATACGAAGAGAACACCAAAAGCAACAACAAGAGCTTTACTCACCAGCAAAATAACCGGCGAATCAAAGATTAAGTAAAAAGGGCATATTAAAAGTAAAATTGGAGAAAAGTGCTCTGAAAAGAAATTACGTCCTAATTGATCTGCAAATAAAAACTTTCCATCCAGTGTATTACGAACAGCAGTATCGTACATTGCCAGATCAAATGCACCTGTATTAAAGGTGAAATGCTGAAAAAGTTTTATTCTTAAGATATATATAAATGAAAAACTTAACAAAATGAACAAACTAAGTTTTTCTTTTTTTATTAAAAAGTTATTTATAGCATCAATTTGTTTTATTAAAGTAAAATCATATTTAATTCTATAATATAAGAACAAACTAACAATCAATATCAGAACACACTCATTTGGATGACTTGTTTGCAATTCAATACAACCAAATGAAATATCAATTGCCCCCCAAAAAATAAGAGCAATTATAAAACAGCTAGAAACAGCTATGCTAATTTTCAGAGAGCAAATTAAGGTTCTAAAAAACATTTTTTTTATATTCATTAATCACATACCGTTCGACTGAACAAATACTACATTAATCACTGACCTTATTTAGTGAAACACCAATTTTCTGTTTTACAGCTTCAACAATCCCATCGTATGAAAGATCTGAAGGCATGACTGCATTATGAAACTCAACACAAATCTTTTTAAAGGGTGTAGGAAAAGATGATTTTTTAGGTAATGCTTCAAACGCACCACTTATTGTAACAGGAACAACAGGCACATTCAATTCTCTACTTAAAATTGCAAAAGTTTTCTTAAATTCACCAAGCTGTCCACTTATACTTCTTGTTCCTTCCGGAAAGATAATAATATTTTTGTTGTTTTTTAAAGCCAAAGCAAGTTTTTGAATTGACCCCTTAAGATCACTATTAACATTTACAACAATCACATTATTTCGTGATGCAATGAATTTAACAATGGGTTTTCGGACATGTTTTTCTTTTGCATAGAAATATGTCCTTTTAAAAGCATTTATTTTCAGGCACGATGCAACAAAAAATCCATCCAGAAAGCTTTGGTGGTTAGGAGCAATAATACATGGTCCATCAGGTATATTATTTACTCCAAAACTTTTTGTTCTAAAGTAAGTTTTTGATAGAAACTTAAATATTTTAACAACAACCACCCCAAAAAAAGAACTTTTTGGCAATTCAAAAGATACTTTTTCCTTTAATATTGAACTCCAATGAATCTCTTCAACCTCTGATTTGGTTTTAGTTTCTTCGATAAAGTCACATATTTCTCCAATATTGGCAAATGCAAGAACTTCCTGCACATCCATTTTAACACCAAAACTTGTTTCAATAAAAAAGAGGAAACTTAGAATTTCAAGGGAATCCAGATTCAAATCGTATTCCAGACTGTAATTGTAATGAACAGCAATATTTTTTTCTGTTTTCATATAATCTGCAACCGCATTAAAAACATCTGTACCTTCAAAGACTTCCATCTCTTTATTACTTGGCACTTCCAGAAGCTCATGTAGCCTAAATCTCTGAACCTTACCCATTTGTGTACGAGGCAATGGTTTTTTTGTTGCAGTAAATTGTAAAATCTTTTTATATGGAGTAACTTTGCTATTATATTCAATCAAAACATTATCTCTGATATCTTTTTCAAATGCAGCCAGATTATGAAGATCATCATTAGGAACAAAAATTGCATGCAGGCTATCTTTATGCAGGAAAACGCCAACTTCTTTTATGTCATCAGACAGTCTTAGAAATTCACTTTCCAGTTCATTCGGGTTAATATTCTTTCCGTTAGAAAGGACTATAATCTCCTTTTTTCTTCCTGTTACATAAAGAAATCCATTTTCATCTATATGCCCTAAATCTCCTGTATACAACCATCCATCTTTTATAACATCAGCGGTTTCCTGCTCTCTTTTGTAATAGCCTTGCATAACATTATCACCCCGGACAACAATCTCACCATCTTTAAAGTCCACCTCATTAGACTTTAGCAGCTGACCGGCAGAGCCTATAATCCAATGCCCCGGTCTAGTAAAAGTGATCATCGGAGCTGTTTCGGTCATGCCGTAACCTTCCAGCATTTCAAAACCCAAAGTTTTGTAATCGGATGCAACCGCCTGATCCAATGGTGCACCACCGGAAACCATATACTTCATAGCCCCGCCAAACTTCTCGTGAACTGCATGAAAAACTTTTTTTGAAAGAGCAGGATTCTGAATTTTTGCCATAATATTAAAAATAATTGAAGTTGCTTTTTTAGCTCTGATCTTACGCATAATAGCTTTGCGAAGCTCGCTATACAGCTTAGGAACGCCTATAAAGATTGTTACTTTATTATCCTGCAATGTATTCAAGATATCTTCAGAAGCTAAAGAAGGAGAAATTGCAATTTTACCTCCTGAGAAAAGAGGAGCAACAATTGTTCCCAACAGAGGCAGGATATGATGAAGAGGCAAAAGAATCATAGTGGTCTCTTCTTTTGTAAAAATAGGAACATCATCGCAGACACCATAAAGATTTACATACAAATTGTTAAATGACAGCATAACTCCTTTCGGACTGCCGGTTGTTCCGGATGTGTACATAATGAGAGCTGTTTTACTCAAGTCATTGACGGCAAAATCTTCATTTGAAGAACTTGTTTCCGACAGTTCATTTGCAATATCATCAAAAACAACAATCTCCGGTTGGCAATCGACAAGCTCAAGAGCATCCTTAACTACCGATAATTTACCCCCTGAACAAAATATATAGTTTGGTTTACAATCATTCAGAATATATGAAACATCACTTGGGGAAGATGAAGCATCAACAGGGACAGCAATACTCTTTCTTGACCAAATTGCGTACAACGCATAAATCCACTCAATTCTGTTCTCAGAAAAAATCACTACTCTATCTTCTTCACCAGAGTTAAAAAGAGTCTTTAATTTACATATTTTACCCAACAAAGATGAATAAGACAACTTAGACTCTTTGATAATAACAGCAATATCATCAGATGATTTCATAAATTTTTTCATAATAATTCCTTCATATATAGAGTTTTATATTAATATCCCCAACTCACTAAAATGTTAAAACTAACAATAAATGAGTTACCCAAATAGTAACTTTATACTGTATTATATACATTAAAAAAATAAATATCAATAATATTAACGTTCAACTCTGTTTTTTTTAAATGCCCTTTTCGGTCGGCGGAGACGCCAACCCTCCCTGTTAAAGCTGTAATCTGACATGAATCTGCAATGTTCACATGGGAGCCCAACTACCAAAAAGGTGACAAAACAACAATTAAAACCTTAATTTAATTGAACAAAATATATATTTGTTGCCTCAACCAGAAATCTAAAGTATTAACAATTCAAATCCTAAAATAATGATTAGACTTTACAACTGAATATTTTTCTCTTATTATTCCTGAATGAAAAACAAGATTGTTACAATTTTATACACGATATGTGCGATCATCTTTGCATTTATGATTTTCTTCGGGACATTGTTGTATACCGAACACAGAAGGATTATCAAAGCTAACCCAATCAATGCAGAAAAGCTGGATAATCTGAAACTTGACATCAAAAATCCGGAAATATCACAAGATCAACTGGAACAGATTAGAGAATTAGACTTTCTTCACAGGCGTGCCTGGTTTTCGGGACAAGAACATTTTCAAATTGGTATAAGAATAATATTTGTTTTTGGCATTCTATTAGCAATTCTGCTGCAGACAGCAAATATACTGCAGAATCCCGGCGAGCAAATAAACATAAATAAACCAAATAAAACAACAAGTTCTACGATTACAGTTGCCGCATTACTAACAACTCTAATAGTTCTATTCTTAATAATCATAAGAAGTGATGAGCTGAAAAAAATCGAATTGAAATCAGCAGCAACGAATGCAACAACAGATGCTTCCCCGAGCAATCAAAAAGATGGAGAGAGAATTGAATATGTTTCTGAAACCGAAAAAGTTTTATGGGCGGGTTTTAGGGGTTTACCTTCAAAAGCAGACTTTACACTTGAAAACTGGACAAATACAACTTCATGGACAACAAGCTGGCAGATTAAACCAAGACTACAAGGCTTTAGTTCGCCAATATGTACTGAATCCAGAATTTTTATTACAGGAGCCTCGTCAAAGGAATTAGCTGTTTTTTGTTACTCTTCAGACAATGGAGAGCTACTTTGGGAAACATCAACTTCACCGCAACTTGCACCGGAAGAGGATATGCCCCAAGTAACAGAAGATACTGGTTATGCAGCTGCTTCACCGGTAACCGACGGACAATATATATGGGCGATATTTGCATCCGGGGATCTATTATGCTATACACTTGAAGGAAAAAATGTGTGGAGAAAAAAACTGCATATTCCAGACAATATGTATGGATACTCAAGTTCTTTACTAAAGATTAGAAACAATCTGATAGTTCAATATGATGATTATGAGAAACAGATTTTATATAATTTTGATCCATATGAAGGTACAGTTATCTGGGAAAAAGAGCGAGATGCGGCGATTTCATGGGCAACACCAACTCTTATTCAGACAAACAACATGGATATTATTTCAATAGTTACAAGCCTAACATGTGAAGGATATTCATTAGATACCGGCGAACAGCAATGGTTTCATGAATGTATGGGAGGAGAAGTCGCGCCATCATCAGCATACTCAGGCAAATATATAGTAAACACATGCGATAATGCAACAACCGTAGCAATAAATCCCATAACAGGTGAGATAGTATGGGAGAACGATTCAATATACATGCCTGATGTGGCATGTCCGATTATAGTTAAAGAACAAATATACATGTTTACAAGCGGGGCGACAATACTATGTATGAACGAAAACAACGGAGAAGTATTTTGGGAGGCAGAAGTATCTGACGGATTTTATTGTTCCCCTCTCAACTTAGGAGGGAAACTGATAGCCATAGATATGCAGGGGAAACTTTATATTATCAAACCGGACTCAGACCGTTTAAACATCATAGCCTATAAAGAATTTAATCAACCAATAGTCACAACTCCTGCTGTTATCAGCAACTCTCTAATAATAAGAACACTTAACAAACTAATGAAAGTTGAACTAAACTAATTATTGGGAAAGGGTCGACACATAGTCAGCCCGTACATTTATAAATGTGCGTATAAAATGAATATTCGGGTGGTATAATTTTGCAGGTGTAGACCTGTATGGTCTGACAGATTACGCATTTTCAAATTTGATATTATCTTCCCACAACATCTTGTAATGCAGCAGAGATTTCATCAGCGACAGCAGTTGCTGTTATCGACATCTGACCACATTTAAAAGCTGCAATATCTCCGGCTAATCCATGAATAAAAACAGCTGCACATATTGCATTATTTAATCCTATTTGATGAACAAACCCAGCCATAAGTCCTCCGAGAACATCACCGGCACCTGCAGTAGCCATTCCCGGATTTCCATTTAAGTTCATATAGCGTTTACCACCATTCAGAGCAACAATAGTTCCGGAACCTTTTAGAATAACACTTGAATTATATTTATGAACAGCTGTCATTATTGATGAGAACCGGGAGGAGAGCACATTATCCACAGATGTGTCAATCAATCTTGCCAACTCTCCAGCATGAGGAGTCATAACATACTTGCCTTTTTTATTTAGAATATCGCTGTTTAAAGATATAATATTAAGTGCATCAGCATCTAAGACAACCGGAACACTCACTTTACCAAGGAGCTCTTGAAGCATTTGTTTTGTATCTTCACAAACAGTCATTCCCGGTCCAACTAATACTGCATCAAACTGCTGCAAATCCAATTTAGATTTAGATAAAGCATCACGTGACAATGCACCATCGTCAGTCTCGTCGCCCCAGTGAACCATAGCTTCAGGACATGTTGTCGAAACGGCAGATGCAATTGATTTAGGAACCAGCACCGAAACAAGACCTGCTCCCGACTTCAAAGCAGCCATAGAGGATAAAGCAGGTGCACCGGAAAATCCTTTAGCACCACCAACAATTAAAATTTTTCCATATGTTCCTTTATGGGAAATTCTAGATCTTTTACTAAACATGGTCTTAACATCATGACGCGAAAGAAATTCTGTTGTTATTTCTTTTCGTTCAGCAGGTTTTCTCTCTATTCCGATATCCACAACTTCAAGACGCCCCACATATTCAAGAGCATCCTTTTCTAAAAACCCCTTTTTAGGGTATGCCATAGAAACAGTCAGATCTGCTCGAACAGTTGTTTCCGAGCTTTTTCCGGTATCTCCGTCGAAACCGGAAGGTATATCAACAGCAACAACATAATTGTTCTCCCCCATCTGATTTATTAAACCAATGGCATCTTTATACTTATCTCTCGGTTCTCCAACAATACCGGTGCCTAAAAGAGCATCTACAACAATCATGTTTCCTGGTCGGGCAGATCTAAATGGTTGTAATGTCTCAACGTCCTTAGTATATGAATGAATACTGATGGATTCATACTTAGAAATCTCCGACAAATAAAAATAGGCATCACCTTGTATAGTATTGGATGGTGCAACAAGATAGATATCCGAAGGTATTCCCCATTGGGCAAGATACTTGGCAGCAACAAAAGCATCTCCACCGTTATTGCCTTTCCCTGCAAAAAAAACAACATTATCCGGCTTAACAACAGCAAAATCATAAACTTTCCGGATTTCCAATGCAAGCTGCTCTCCTGCCCAATCCATTAAAAATGCACCCGGCACACAATCTTCTTCTATGGTCTGATTGTCTATATGTACCATCTCTGCAACTGAAACTGTTTTCATAATAATTCTCCTGTTCTTTAAATATTAAATTATAAGTATTCAAAACTTAGGTCTTTGAAACTACACTTTAGTAATACTCTCTTCGTTTACTCCAAACATATATTTTATCGGTGATTGGGACGATTCGTTTTCAGACAGAGCAAGATATTCATCAAAAATTCTCCATGATGCCTGCAATTCATCAATTCCGACAAACATATGCTTATCACCCTTGATAACATCGAGAATCAAACTTGCATATGCATCCGGAATATCTTCACGATATGCCGAGCTGTAAAGTAGATTCAATTTTTGTTTTGCCAATTTAAACCCTTCTCCCGGAGTTTTATTACATATTTCAAGATATATTTGAGCATCCGGCTGAATTTCTATAACAAGTTGATTTGAATGTCTTTTACAATCACAATTTTCACAAAATGCAAAACTTGCACTTTTAAGATTCAAAACCACCTTTATGACAGTACTATCCAGACTTTTTCCGGCAGTAATGGTAAACGGCACACCCTTCCAACGCTCGTTGTTTATATTAAGTTTTATTCTTGCAAAAGTTGGTGTTTTTGAGTTTTCGGGCACACCATCTTCTTCAAGATATCCAGGAACTAATCCATTGCCGCTATATTGCCCAACCAGAGCATCAGCAGCCTTTAATTCTTCAACAGCTTCCAAAACCATAAGCTTTGACTTTGCGATACTATCAGTATCAATGCCCTTAACAGGCTCCATTGAAACTAATGCAAGAATTTGAGTCAAGTGGTTCTGTATAACATCACGAATAATTCCATACTTGTCGAAATATCCGGCACGCCCCTGAAGAGACAAAGTTTCTTTCCATATAATATCAACACTTTCAATATACTTTGAATTCCAAACAGGTTCAAATATTATATTTGCAAACCTCAGTGCTAATATATTTTGCACAAGTTCTTTACCAAGATAGTGATCTATTCTATAAAATTGTTCTTCCTCAAAGTATTGAGATAAACTCTGCTGCAACTCCTCTGAGGAAGCCAGACTATGCCCAAAAGGTTTCTCAAGAACAATTTTAAGATCATTTTTACAATATTCAAAAACTTCTGCACCTGCAATAGCTCCAACGACCTCTAGATATGTTCTTGGAGGTAAAGCCATATAAAAAATGTTGTTATCAAATCTTTTTTCCAGGCTAAAAACTTCATCAATGCTTTCTGAATTATAGAGACCATGTTTATATACACACTTTTTCAAAAAGTTATCCATATACATTTGGCAGGATTCGCCGGGGACATATCGACAAGTTAGAAACTCAACAAGAATCTTGCGAAATTCGTCATTATTCATCGCTGTACGCGCATAACCAACAAACTCAATGTTTTCAGGTAACAAACCTCTTGAAAAAAGTTCAAATAGTGCGGGGAAAATCTTTTTTTTAGCAAGATCCCCCGATGCTCCGAAAATATAAATTCTTAAACTGCTTTTCATTATTATTTCCCTATTTTTAAAATTGTTTGATTAGATTATAACACTTTACCAACAATATTGCATGAAAAAAATATTTGACAATAAAAAAAAGGGGATGATAATCATCCCCTTTTTATTAACTCAAATAGCAATTATTCATCATCTTTTTTAGATGCGTCAATTACTTTCTGAGCAATGTTTGAAGGAACAACATCATAACGGCTGAAGTTCATTTCAAAGGTTCCCTGTCCTGAAGTAATACTACGTAACTCTGCAGCATATCTGAACAGTTCAGACATTGGTACATCAGCTATAATAATCTGCATTCCATCTTCGACTTCCACGCCAAGAATTCTACCGCGCTTGTGGTTTAAATCACCGTTAATATCACCCATATAATGATCAGGTATAGTAACCTTAACCTGCATAACAGGTTCAAGAAGAACAGGTTTGGCTTCAGCCATTGCCTTTGCAAATGCTTTAGATGCTGCAATCTTAAATGCAACTTCTGAAGAGTCTACGGGATGGTATGTTCCATCATAAACTGTAACTTTCACATCTTCCACAGGAAACCCTGCAAGAGCTCCAGATGCCTTGCCTTCCAAAACGCCTTTTTCAACTGCCGGAATATAGTTGCCTGGAATAACCCCGCCAACAATGGCATTAACAAACCACTCGTCATCACCCTCAAGCAAAGGTTCAACTTTCAAATAAACTTCACCATACTGACCATGACCACCGGATTGTTTCTTATGCTTGTGGTGTCCTTCTCCAAGACCACGAACAGCTTCTCTGTAAGGAACTTTTGGCGTAGTCAAATCAACATTTACTTTACTTCGACGTTTCATCAAATTAACAGCAACATCAATATGAACATCTCCCAAACCTTTTAGAATTACTTCATGAGTTTCCTTGTTATGCTCCACCGAAAGAGTTGGGTCATCATCAACAACTCTCTGCAGAGCAATACCAATCTTGTCCTCATCACTCTGGGTCTTTGCCCAGACCGCCTGAAACATAACAGGTTTAGGAAACTCAATTGGTGAACATTTAACGTCTGTACCAACAGCACATAACGTGTCATTAACTTTTGTACTCTTTAATTTGGGAATAGCAATAATATCTCCGGCACATGCCTTAAACACAGGCGTCTGTTTCTTGCCGTTCATCACCATTAGGGGTCCAACCTTTTCTTTGACTCCCTGCACTGAGTTATAAATTTCTGAATCAGGAGTCAGCGTTCCGGCAAGAACACGAACAAAAGATAGTTGTCCGACAAATGGATCATTTACAGAACGCCATACGAATCCAACAAATGGTTTATCCTTTTGGGGAGGAATTTCATTGCCGTCAACATCCAGATGAACAACTTCTGATGGAGCAGGAAAAAGTCTAATAACGCCTTCAAGGAATTCATCAATACCTGTATCTGTTTTACCACTTGCAACAAAAATTGGAACAAAACTCCCTTCAGCAATAGACTCATGCAGACCTGCTGCAATTTCCTCGGGTGTCAATGGTTCGCCTTCAAAATACTTTTCAATCAAAGTATCATCAGTTTCAGCAGCAATCTCAACCAGAGCTGTTTTATATTCAGATGTCTCATCACTATCACTGGCTAAAACATCAACAACTCCTCCATCTTCAGTCGGGACTACAACGGGAACACATAACTCACCAAACGCTGTTTTTATTTCTAAAACTGTCTTATCAAAATCCACATTCTCTTTATCCATCCCCGTAATAACAATACCTTTGGAAAGTCCCTTCTTAACCGCACAATTCATTGCACGTCTTGTTCCAACCTGAATTCCAGACGATGCATCTATTACTATAACACCTGTTGCGACAGCCTTTGCTGCAGAAGCAACTTGCCCGTAAAAATCAAAATATCCCGGTGTATCAACAAAAGTAAATTCTACACTCTTGTTATTTCCATCATATATACCCTCAAAAGGCTTGGCAAAAATAGAGATTTTTCTCTCTTTTTCTTCATCTGTGTAATCTGCCGCACTGGAGCCGTTATCTACTGTTCCTATTCTGTCATTTAAACCTAGTTTAAATAAAATTGCGTCAACAAGAGATGTTTTGCCGGAGCCGGTATGACCCATAAAGGCAAATGTCCTTACGTCTTTTAAAGCGATATCTTTCATAAGCTTTAGTTCTCCATAGTTTAAGTTTGTTAGAGCAATTCACTGTTGATCTTATACCTGCTGACTTAGACGACTGTTCATCTTCTCCTCAAAAAAAACATAGCTCACTATGCTTCAACTTTTTTGAGGAGACAACCTTATGCTCGCCAACAAATTTACAAGACATCTCAATCGTTCATTGCTCTAAATGAATTGTGGAAATATATAAAAATATATCACCATACACCAATTTGTTATATATCACATTCAGAACATATATAAATATTATAGTTAAACTGAATAACTATGAAAAATAACATCTACACATCAATTTGACAAGCAATTATTAATGTTTTATTAAAAAAAAGTTGAAATTTTGTTATATTTAATATATTGTCCGTCTTCTTTATCAGGTGATTTTATGAATAAAAATATATTTAACAATTTAAAAGATAGTTCAGAAAAAACTTTTTTGATGCTTTTGGCACCAATGGCCGGCTATACAAACTCATCATTCAGAAGATGCTGTACTGATTTTTCTGCATCATTAACATATACGGAAATGGTTAGTGCAAGAGGTATAACAAACAACTCTGAACATACATTTCAGTTGCTGGATACAACATGGGACAAAACTCCGCCAGTTGCTCATATTTATGGCAATACACCAGAAATAATGGCTCAGGCAAGTGAAATACTCACAAATATGCACAGATTTTCAGGTATTGATATCAACTGTGGATGTCCTGCAAGAAAAGTTACCTCAAAAGGATACGGTGCGAAACTTATGCACAATCCTCAACTAATTTATGATATTGTTAATGCATCAAAAAAGGCAACCACTTTGCCGGTAACAGTAAAGACAAGAATTGGAATTTCAGAGAAAAATTTAAATTATAAAGAGATCTTGGATGCTGTGCAGCTTGCAGGTGGTGATGCAATTGCATTTCATGCAAGAACAGTCAACAATGGTCATAAAGGTTCCCCGATGATTGAAGAACTAACTAATCTGAAATCTATAGCAAAAATTCCGGTAATCGGTAATGGTGGAATTAAAACAAAAACTGATGCCGAGTATATGCTCAAACAAACAGGTGTTGATGCTGTAATGATTGGGCAGGCGGCTCTAGGTAATCCATGGATTTTTGCAGACAAAAAATTTGAGACAATAAATCTGAAAGAAAAGAAGGATATGCTCATCAAAAATATAGAAATGGATATAAAACTTCTGGAAAATTTCTATAAAGATAAATTTCCCACCAAATGGGCTGATACCGCCGAGGAAGGTGCAGTTGTGCACTTCAGATCACATATATTTATCTATCTTAAGGGAACTCCGGGATGGCACCCTTTCAAAAACCAAGTCTCAAAAATTAAAACAATAAAACAGCTTCAGAAGATACTTAGTCAGCTTTAAAGTTCAATCTTAATCTGATCCATATTGCTGTCAACTTCAGGTGCTGCAGGAACATCCTCCTCTACAACCTCTTCTTCCATCTTTTCAACTACATTTGTCTCTTTAACAACAGGTTCTTCAACTGAAGCCTCAATTTGAGTTTTCTCAACCGGTTTGACAACAGGCGAGGAGATAACATTATTAGAAGAAGCGGGTGCCGATATTTTCTCATCAACAACAGACACACTCTGTGTAGACGCAGAAGTTTCTACAGCTTTTTCAATAACAGGAGATTCTGTTATGTTGGTTGCAGCAGATTCAGTCTCTTTAACATCTTTCTCTTCAACGACAGGTTCTTCCACAATAGCGTCAGTTTCAACAGATTCAACAACCTTTACTTTGTTGTTTGTAGCTACTACCTCTGTAGT
>CAYTUX010000182.1:0-8996 GCA_964441455.1 uncultured Victivallales bacterium
CCTTTGGAAAAGATTCAGTTCATAAAGATAGTAAACTTGCTGCCGAAGAGACTGATTTAATTATTGGTTGGGATTGTGGTAAGTGGTTTCTGCGTCCAAGGGGCTTGAAAACTCGTTATGATTTCGTTGTTACCAATTTTGTTTCAGGTCAAAGAACATTGAAAGCATCAATTGATATTGCACCCGGTGGCGAACCTAAAGCTATTACCTTTACTGATAACGGCAGCACTTTTTCATTTACTGATTTTGAGTTGAAAAATAATAGTTGGTTAAAGCCTGATGATTGGTCGCTGTTGAGAGTGACAACAAGAGGAGCTGATGTTGCAGATGAGGATGTAAGAGTTAAGTTTGATATTGATAAGATGGTGATAATTATTAGATAGTTAGACCGTAAGTTGGTTCAATAGTAGAATTAAGTTATGAGCTCTGGAATGCCTTCTTTAGGTAACGCAACGATCTTCATTGCAGGTGTTTATTGATGGTATGAAAGTAACGTAAGCTTCCAGGTAGGTCATTCGCTACACTCATTGCTGTCGAAAACTCCAGCCTCACTTCTGCTGGTCGTGTGCAGGTATAAAATGCTTACAACCAAGATGGTTGTGCTACCTTGATATGCCGTCACGCAGGTGACTAACGCAACGATCTTCATTGCAGGGGTTTCGGGGTAACGCACGGGAGGGTCGCCCAGCTATTAACTTTACATTGGAGTTTAATATAGGATTGTTTTTATGATCTGTTAGTAGCTGGGCCGCCGACCAAAAAGGCTTCCAACCAGAAAAACAGGGATTTCATAATGACAAAAGACAAAAACATTGCAAAAACTTTCCGATTTTGATACAAATATGCCAAATTCAAAAAAAATTTAAGGGAAACAACATGTTAGATATAAGAAGAATAAGAGATAATGAAGCCGAAATACGAGAAGGACTCATCAATCGCAATGCTGATACAACAGTATTAGATGATTTTATAGAAGCAGATAAAAAACGCAGAGCAGTTTTAACAGAGGTGGAAACTCTAAAAAGTCAACGCAACACTGTCTCAAAAGATATTGGCCTGAAAAAACGTAATGGTGAAGATACAACTGAAATCCAAAATCAGATGAAAGAACTGGGACAGCAGATTGCCGCTCTTGATAAAGATGCAAAAGATATAGAAGAATCTTTTCATTCTTTGCTGCTCAAAATTCCAAATGTTCCATGCAAAACAATTCCTGCGGGAAAAGACGAGAGTGCAAACAGAATTGTAAAAGTTGCTGGCGAACCTGGAAAATTTGACTTTGCCCCCCAAGACCATGTGACAATTGGTGAAAAACTCGGAATATTTGATTTTGAACGAGGAACAAAAATTACCGGTTCAGGATTTCCATTGCTTCTTGGTATGGGTTCACGTCTGCAGCGTGCCTTAATTCAATTTATGCTTGATATGCATGTTGACAAACATGGTTATACCGAAATGCTTCCACCATTCGTATGCAACACAGCATCAATGACAGGAACAGGTCAGCTTCCCAAAATGGAGGATGATATGTATAAAACTACAGAGGATAGTCTGTATCTCATTCCTACAGCTGAAGTTCCTGTAACAAATTTTTATCGTGAAGAGATAATCGACAAAGAACTACCAGTATATCTGACAGCATATACGCCTTGCTTCAGAAGAGAAGCCGGAGCGGCCGGTAAAGTAAACAGAGGTCTAATTCGTGTTCATCAATTTGACAAAGTTGAAATGGTTAAATTTGTAAAGCCTGAAACATCATATGATGAACTTGAAACTCTTCTTGATAATGCAGAAGATGTTCTAAGAGCTTTAGGTCTTCACTACAGAATTCTGGAACTATGTACAGGTGACATAAGTTTTGCGGCAGCTAAATGCTATGATATAGAACTATGGGCTCCAGGACAAAATGCCTGGCTTGAAGTTTCATCATGCAGTAACTTTGAAGATTTTCAGGCAAGACGTGCAGGCATTAAATACAGAGATGATAACGGCAAAACACAATTTGTTCACACCCTTAATGGTTCTGGTGTTGCTCTTCCAAGATTGATGGTTGCAATTCTTGAAAATGGTCAGCAGGAAGATGGTTCAGTCGTTCTTCCTGATGCAATTGTTCCTTATATGGGAGGCGTCAAGGTGCTACGCCCTTAACACAGTTAATAGTAAAAAAACAATTGCGAATTACAAATTACTAATGACAAATGCAGGAAAAGCTCCACAGGCATTATAAATAAACACACAAATTCGCAAATACATAAATGCAGGGGCGAGGCAGGCCTCGCCCACACTGGTAAATTTTAAAATAAATCATGAAAATACCATTAAATAGAGACTGGCAGGAAAAATTATCAAAGGAGATGGAGAAAAAATACTTCTCTGATCTTCTTGCTTTTGTTGAAAAAGAGATTCAGACAAAAACCGTCTATCCTCCAAAAGAGCTTCTTTTTAATGCACTCAACACAACCCCTTTTGATGATGTTAAAGTTCTGCTGCTTGGTCAGGATCCATATCATGGTCCAAATCAGGCTCATGGACTGTGCTTCTCTGTACAACAGGGAATCAAACCTCCACCATCACTTGTCAATATGTATAAAGAACTGAATAGATCGACTGATTTTAAAATGCCTGCACACGGGGAACTCACCGGCTGGTCAAAGCAGGGAATATTAATGCTCAATACAACTCTTACAGTACGTGATGGTGAACCGAAATCCCATGCAAAAAAAGGTTGGGAAAAATTTACCAACTCAATAATCAGACTTATTAGTGATGAAAAAGAAAATGTTGTATTTGTTTTATGGGGAGGAGATGCTCGAAAAAAGGTTAAACTTATTGACACAACCAAGCATTATATCTTAGAAAGTGCTCATCCATCTCCACTATCTGTATATCGAGGATTCTCAGGCTGCAACCACTTCAACATGATTAATGAATACCTTGTTGAAAAAGGAAAAGAACCAATTAACTGGCAGGTTTAGTCAGGTAAAGCTTAAGAATTACAACTGAAAAACGGCAAAGGTTTGACTTCTGATCTTTTTCATAAGATGCCTGACTGTACCGACATCCATGCATCATCTATAACAATCTAATCCAAAATCCATCTTTTATTAAACCAAAACCACTGTTCAGGATGTTCAAGAATCGCCAGTTCAATACTTCTCATCACATCTTTCAAAATCTTTTCAACCATTTCAGGTGTATTTTTTTCACCGGGAAATATTGGTTCCATTAGTTGAACGCTATGTTGCATCCAGCCCCTACGCAGAATCACACATGGAAACACAGGTGCATTACATTCAATAGAAAAAAGCGAAACCCCTTTTCCTAAATTTGCCTTGCCGCCCAGAAAATCAACTGATACTCCTTTTATACGTGATCGCACGTCAGGAAGAACGGTTAAAACCTTCCCACTTTTAACGGCACGAATAACACCACTCATCTCTCCCGTTCCCCTGAAGTAGGTCTCAATACCCAGCTTGGCATTCAACTCTTTCTCTGCTTTGTTGAAAAGAGGGTTTCTCTGAACACCGGCAATGGCACAAAGTTCAAGTCCTGCATCAGCCGAAGCTGCTGCTGCAACAAACCACCCCCCCATGTGTGGTAATGCAATAATAGCACCACCACCTTCAGACATACTGTCTTTAATTTTTTCTACAACTAATGAAACATCACAATGTTTTTTCAGCCATCTGCCTGAAACACCATTAAGTTTCGGCAATTCCATACAGTTGAAAATAAAATTTCGGAAGGATAGCCAGGCAATTTTGTTTATCTCTTTGTCTGTATACTTATCGCCAAAAACACTTTTAATACGTTTTTTAGCATCTTTAACACCAATTCTGAAAACATAATATGCAGTAAATGCAACAAACCATGCAAAACACAACACAAATCGCCATGGTAATATTATAAAAAGCAGAAGAATAAATTTTATTCCAATATATTCTAATATATACTTAGGCTTATACTTTAAAAACATATTCAGTTTTCCTGACAATTAGCTCTGTTTAACGAAAACGCTCTTTCAGTCTAAGCAGATCAATCATATGACTTTTCTCTTCCTGAATAATACGATTAATCCTTGAGTTATTCTCGCCAACTAAAGCACCAGAAAGTCCTAAAAAGAATATAATGGCATCTTTTTCTCTTTCAATTGCAAAATCAATTGTATTCAGGAATGTCATATTTTCCCAATTTATTTCATCATGCTCCATTCTAAATACAAACTCTGTTGACAGTTCTTTAATATAAGTTTCTGCCAGCTCATCCATTTCAATCTGTCCCATTGATGACTCTGCAATTTCTTCAAAAACTTTTTTGTGTTCAAGCTCCTGCTCCGCCAGCTCATTCAGAAACTCTCTCGCAGATGAGTCAGAAACAGAAGAAGCTACTTTCTTATAGAAAGCAGCTCCATTCTTTTCTAATTGTACAGCAATAACAAAAGCTTCACTGATGTTAAAACGCTTATCCATTATTATTTACCAGTTTTCACCTAAAAGTTCAAAATGATCTTGTGGGTGAGCACATGCAGGACACATTTTAGGTGCTTCAGTTGCTTCATGAAGATATCCGCAGTTTAAACAACGCCAGATTACAACTCCATCACGTTTAAAAACCTTGCCCTCTTCAATGTTTGCCTTTAGCTCATTATATCTCTTTTCATGCTGCTTTTCTGCAACAGCAATTGATCTGAAAATTGCCGCAATTGCTGCAAAACCTTCTTCTGCTGCTGTTTTTGCAAATTCAGGATACATTTCTGTCCATTCATAATTCTCACCGCCGGCTGCAGATTCAAGATTTTCCACAGTTGTACCAATTACTCCCGCCGGAAATGAAGCTTGAATCTCAACTTCTCCACCCTCTAAAAGCTTAAAAAGCCTTTTAGCATGTTCCTTTTCCTGATTTGCAGTTTCTGTAAAGATGTTGGAAATCTGAACTAGACCTTCTTTCTTTGCCTGACTTGCAAAATATGTGTATCTGTTTCTAGCCTGTGATTCACCGGCAAAAGCTGTCAGAAGATTTTTCTCTGTTTGTGATCCTTTAAGTTCCATGTTATTTACCTTTCTTATTATTTAATGTTAAAACTAATTATTAGAAGTATAACGTTTCTAAATTATTTTAATTGTACACTATTTCCCCTTTTTTTCAATAAAAAAACAAAAAAATTATCCTCGCATCCTCATCTAATCTTTTTTGCCATCCAGAACCAGGATCATATTTGTTGACCCCACCTGACCTACTTGTGGCGAACCGGTTAAAACTGCTCTACCTAGTTTTTTATCTACCATAAAATTTTTAATGAAACGTGTTATAGCATGCAGATTTGTGCTTTTCTCAAAAAACACAGGTTGAATACCGAAGGATAGAGCCAAAGTATTATAAGCTTGTCTATTGTCAGTAATTGCATAAACAGGAACAGGTGGACGATATTTAGATATTAACCGTGCAGTATCTCCACTGGTTGTCAGACAAAATACAGCATCCACACCAAGGGTCTCCGAAATCTCGCAGGCATTACGGGCAATAACCTCTGATGATGTTTTAATATTTCTGACCTGAAACTTTTTTGTCCACTCCTTATAAGAAAAAGTTTTTTCTGTTTCGCTTGCAATGTTTGACATGGTTGCAGCAGATAAAATAGGATATCTGCCAACAGCACTCTCTTCAGATAACATAATTGCATCTGTTCCGTCAAAGATTGCATTTGCCACATCCGATGCTTCTGCTCGTGTCGGACGAGGATGATCAATCATGGTTTCAAGCATTTGTGTCGCAGTTATAACAGGTTTGCCTGCATCATTTGCTTTGAAAATAATTCTTTTCTGAATTGCAGGCAGTTGTTCAAACGGCAGCTCCACACCAAGATCACCTCTTGCAACCATAATGCCGTCAAAAACATCTATGATCTCATCTAAATTGGTAACAGCCTCCGGTTTTTCAATTTTTGCAATTAAAGGGACAACACGACCTTCCTGTTTCATAATTTCACGAGCTTCTGTTGCATCATCTGCACATCTTACAAATGATAAAGCAACAAGATCAACCCCGGACCTCAAACCAAATCTTAAATCTGCTTTATCTTTTTCACTCAGAATATCAATACCAATACTTCTTGTTGGAAGATTAACCCCTTTATGAGACCTCAATTCCCCCCCGACAATAACCTTTGTCACAACATCTGAAATATTATTACTTAAAACCTCAAGCTGCAATAAACCATCTGCCAACAAAATAATATCGCCCTTCTTAACTAGCCCGGGAATAGATTTGTAATTAACAGAAACTTTTTCGGAATTCCCTTCAACATCTTCAGATGTTAAAACAAACTGATCGCCCTGTTTTAAAATAATTGGTTCGTCAATTATTGTTCCTAACCTGATTTTGGGTCCTGATATGTCCTGTAAAACAGCAACAGCCTGATTAAGTTCCTCGGCAACAGATTTCACTTTTTGCAGTTTAGCCGAATGTTCTTCATGAGAGCCATGAGAAAAGTTTAATCTGGCAACATTCATACCTGCCAGAACAAGAGCCCTAATTGTATCGATATCCTCCGAAGACGGACCTAGTGTACAAACTAATTTGGTGTTTTTCATAGCTTTTATATCCTGATAATTTCCAGCAAGTGAAAAAAGTTTTCCACAGAGTAATCTGCCGAGTCGGAGAAATCCTTGTGTCCATGATTACACATAAAACAAGTTTTCATACCTGCACTTTTACCACAATTAATATCATGTATATAATCACCTACAAAGATGCATTCCGATGGAGAACATTCCCACTTAGATAATATATGCAAGGCAGGCTCCGGACTCGGCTTGACAAATTCAAAATCTCTGGTAACAATATGGTCAAAAGTCAAATTATATTTTGAACATAATGCTTCAACATTTCTAATTCTATTTCTTGTAAGCAATCCCATTTTAATTGACTGTTTATTGCAGTAGTTATAAAAATCAATAAAACCATCTTGAAGACTCATATTGTCAATTGCATATTGCTCATACTTCTCAATAGTTATATTTATATGATCAACATGTTCTGTCGGCAAGTCTTTAATGATTTCAAGAACATCACCTGACTTGCAAATTCCAAGTTCCTCACGTAGTTGCTGAAAATCAATAACAGGTTTTGTTATTGTTCCATCCATATCAAGAATTATACCTTTAAACATAAACTCACCAACAACATGGAAGAATCTCCGGTCTATATCCCTCAACTTCAAAAATTCTCTGTTTAATTAGTTCAGCAAGTTCCGCCCTTACATCTGAATAGTCGTCATTTTTGACAAGATTAGTCTGCTGATGGGGATCTGTATCATTGTCATATAAAAACTCTTCATAATAGGTTTCTGCTGATATACATGTACCTGATGACTTCGCCTTAACACAATATGTCCAGCGATCTGTTCTGATTGCCCTACCGCATTTCGACTCACTAATCTGCAAGAAGCTGTCTTTTATCCAATCATTACAATCTTCATCAATAGCATCTTTTAATGTTCTGCCTCTCATAAAGTCATACTCTTTTAGCGGAATTTGAGCAATATCCATAATTGTTCTCGGCAAATCAATAAGATTTACAAGTTTATCATCAACAACTTTTCCACCGGCAAAATCAGCTCCATAAATAACCATAGGAATTTTTATGCATGCATCATGACAATTTCTTTTATATTCACCTTCTCGAACTCTAAAATGCGAACCATGATCACTTGTATATATAATAACAGTATTATCTGCAATCCCCATCTCTTCAAGTTTTTCACGAATTCTTCCGAGATTCATATCCAAAGAGTTGATGCAACCAAGGTAATCCGGATAATTTGCTTCCCAATCACCCTGCCCGGGAATTAAATCTTTAGGAGCAATATAATCTGCATACTTCTCTTTTGAACCATAAGGTCCTTCATAACAGTTATTATCATTCTGATGATGCGGCTCAATATATGATGTAAACAAAAAGAATGGTTTATCCAAACTTCTTGAATCAAGATAATCCAAAACCCAATCTGTCTGGGCATCGGCTCTGAAACGCCCCTCAGGAAAATATTTTGCATTTCCATCGGCATCAAACATATGCCCGTCATAACTGTGAGATGTGAACTCAAGAACATCAGATGCCAACCAATAATCTCTATAGCCACCTCTTCGCTCTTCCGGAACAGGTTTTATCCTGAAATCATCCGGTCCGTCCTTATCACCACATGAAGCCAGATGCCATTTGCCTATGTATCCTGTTTCATAACCGTTTCTATTTAAAATCTTTGCTATAGTTTCTTCTTCCATAGGCAGCAGTTTATGGTTGGTATGACAACCTACCTCCGTTGCATATTTTCCGGTCTGTAAACATGCTCGAGCCGGACCGCAAACAGGCTGGCATGTAAAAGCATCCTTAAACAACACCCCTTCAGAAGCCATGTTGTCTAGATTAGGCGTTACATCCAGAGGCTGTCCGTAACATCCACATGTGTCCCAACGCTGCTGATCCACAAAAAAGAAAATTATATTAGGTCTATTCGTCATTTTCATCATCCTTCTTATTGTTTTTATTATCGTGATTCTCTTCATCACTGTTTTTTAGTTCATCAAGAAATTCATCTTTTCCTTTTTTCAACTCTGATACCATTCTCCCCAGATATCTTGCAATATTAGGCAACTGTTTTGGTCCGAAGATCAATAGTACAACCACTAAAATAAATAAAACTTCCTGCCACCCCGGGCGACCTGTAAAAAAACCTAAAATATTCATATTAATCTCCAATTATAATATTCTGTTATGTCAAAACTCTCATCTTTTTTTCCTGTACGGGCGATACATGCCCTGTTTTTCTGGTTGAACACCCTTTTTGGCGGGGTCACGGACCCCGACCCTACAGTTGCTGATGCTGAAACCAAACCTAAATGGTTGATTGCAAATGGTTTCTGTAGGGTCGGGGTGCTTCACCCCGCCTTTAAAATATAATTTTTAACTTTATCACCCAAAAAATGATAAAACAAAAA
>CAYTUX010000183.1:0-6524 GCA_964441455.1 uncultured Victivallales bacterium
GCTTTCAAAAACAGGAACAGTTGACTATTGATTTTTCGTTTTGTAAGATATTGGAAATAAATATTTTATAAATGTTATTAAAAAATAAACGATCAAAAATAACAAGAAGTTGAATGGTTGTAGTACAGAATGAGAAACCTGAAACATTTCTGAAAAATAAGAATGTGGCAAAAAGAAATGGAAAAGTAGCTGGTGATGCTAGAGAAAGTGCCGAGAAAGAACTAGGTCGAAGTATCATATCCGATGTAAACAACCTTGATTTTAAGCAGGACAAATTAAAATTAGAAGAATAAATATGAATGAAGCAGAGACAAGAGCGGAATTGATTGATCCGAAGCTTAGGGCTTGCGGGTGGGGCGTTGTTGAGGGAAGTAAAATTCTTCGTGAACGCAATGTCTGCAAAATTACTATGGGCAGGATTCAGGCAGGCGGCATACGCAGTAAGCCGCTGATTGCTGACTATATTCTTGTCTATAAGGGAATGAAGCTTGCTGTTATTGAAGCGAAGAGTGATGAGCTCGAAGTCGGCGAAGGTGTTGCACAGGCGAAACAGTATGCAGAAAAACTTCAGCTGGGTACAACTTATTCAACTAATGGTAAGGAAATTTATCAGATTTGTATGGAGAGCGGGAAAGAGGGATTGGTTGAAGATTTTCTTTCTCCTGATGAGTTGTGGAACAAGAGTTATCCTGCAGCATCAGATTATGAGGCTGCAACATGCGATACCTCTTCTGCAGATAAGTGGCGAGATGCTTTTTCAGAGATTCCTTTTGAAGATCGAAGTGGTTCATGGCAGTTGAGATATTATCAGGAAATTGCCATAAACAATACTCTTGAAGCTATTGCAAATGGCAAAAAACGCATTTTACTGACTCTTGCCACGGGTACCGGTAAGACTGCAATTGCTTTCCAAGTTGCATGGAAATTATTTCATTCACGCTGGACGGTTCGACAAGCTCAACGACCCGACGAGCCATCAAGAAGACCAAGAATTCTGTTTCTGGCAGACAGAAATTTTCTTGCAGATCAGGCATATAATGCATTTTCTGCATTTCAGGAAGATGCTCTGGTTCGTATCAAGGCAAAGGATATTAAGAACAAGGGCAAGGTTCCAACTAATGGTGCCGTTTTCTTTACCATTTTCCAAACCTTCATGACTGAAAATCATACCCAAGAGACTGATGATAATGAATATATTGCAAGTGCGGACATGGGGATTCAAGGAGAGCCATATATAGATTATGCTCCTACTGGTGAGGACATTGAATATAGTAATGCAGCTGAAGAATCAGACTTTTTTGATGAGGACAATGAATACCAAAACTATAACTTCCGTTTTGGTCAATATCCTGAAGATTTTTTTGATTTTATAATTATTGATGAATGTCATAGAGGTGCTGCAAATGATGAGAGTCGCTGGCGCGCAATTCTCGATTACTTTTCACCTGCTGTTCAGCTTGGTCTGACAGCAACACCGAAACGTGACGTTAATACAAATACTTATCAATACTTTGGAAATCCTGTTTTTGTCTATTCTCTCAAAGAAGGAATTGATGATGGTTTCCTTACTCCCTTTAAAGTAAAGCGAATTCAGACAACTCTTGATGACTATATTTATACCAACGATGACAAAGTTATTCAAGGTCATGTTGAACAGGGAAAAGTTTATAAGAAGGAAGATTTTAACAGAAAAATTGAGATTATTGAACGAGAGGGTAAAAATGTTCAGATTTATCTTGATGACGCAAATCAGAATGATAAGGCAATTGTTTTTGGTGCCACACAAGCTCATGCTGGATTGATTCGAGACCTGATTAACCAGAAGTCTAAAAGTGCTGATCCTTTTTATTGTGTCAGGGTGACTGCCAATGATGGAGCTATCGGCGAACAGTTTCTGAGAGATTTTCAGGATAATGAAAAGTTGATACCAACGATTCTCACAACCTCAAGGAAGCTCTCTACAGGAGTGGATGCCCGCAACATTCGAAACATTGTTTTATTGCGAACAGTATCATCCATGGTGGAATTCAAACAGATTATTGGTAGGGGAACCAGGCTTTTTGATGGAAAGGAATCATTTACCATCTATGACTATGTTGATGCATATCATCACTTCTTAGACCCAGAGTGGGATGGCGATCCGATAGAAGAGACACCATGTGAGATTTGTGGCGAAATTCCATGTATATGTGCGAAAACACCAGAGATCTGTAATATATGCGGTAAATATCCATGCATGTGTGTGATTGTTGACCCACCACCCCCACCTCCTTCAGGTCCATGTGAGGTCTGCGGTGAGGATCCTTGTATATGCAAGAAAATGGTTAAAATCCAACTTGCACCGGGCAAGGAATTGGAAATTCAACATATGATGTCTACCTCGTTCTGGGGACCCGATGGCAAACCAATTTCTGCGCAGGAGTTTTTGAAAAATATGTTTGGTGAGCTTCCCAAACTGTTCAAGGATGAACATGAGTTAAGGACTCTCTGGAGTAATCCTGCAACGCGTAAGGTGCTGCTGGACAAACTTGATGATGCCGGCTTTGGCAGAGATCAGTTAAATAGCTTGCAGAAATTGATTAACGCAGAGCAAAGTGATCTTTTTGACGTGCTTGAATATGTTTTCAATAGTGATATTAAGCCGATCTCAAGAGCCGAAAGAGTTATTAGAGCCGGATCTGCAATGTTTGACTCTCTTGATGAAAAACAGCGGGAGTTTATTGAGTTTGTTTTGAGCAAGTATGTTGAGGTAGGGGTGGATGAGCTTGGTGAAGAAAAATTACCTGTTCTGCTGAAAAACAGATATGATTCTCTGGAAGATGCAAAAGGTATACTTGGTGATGTGGCAGATATCCGAACTTTATTCATCAATTTTCAGCAGTACCTCTATCGCAGTGCGTAGGTGCGTGATGAGTAATAATTAAATATAACGAGCAACGCTCTTTCCAGCTACCGGAGTGTCTTTCGTGCATCATCGGCTATTGGATATTCTTTTATTCCTTATTTTCCTGTTTCCTTACATTCCTTTTCAATGGATATTGAAATTATTATATCTTTGTTTTTTCAGCTCCGCTTTGGTTGCCTGAAACATATCTCTTTTCTCTTTGCGGATATACAGATCGATGTCTGCATCAAGGTAGCCGAAACGTGCTGCAAGAGTTTTCAGCAATTTACGTTCTGCACCATTAATCACACCATCTGCAAGACACATCCGAATAATCATCCTTACAAAATTAATCTGTTCAGTTCTATCTGTGCTGTTAAACATCTCAATCTTCCGGTCTGAATAAACCTGATCAATTAATTGCTGCAGACGTTCAGTAGAAATATCTTTTTGTCTGGCCATTTTCTTTAAATATTTTAGTTCAGCATCATCAACTTTTCCATCAGCAAACATTACTGCAATCATGCACTGCATTGCATTTTCTTCTTCAATTTTTGAAAATTTAACACTTTGAAGAGGCATCTTTGCAAAACCGGTGAAGGTCTCAACTGACTCGAGTACCCAAGATAAACTACCGTCATTCTGCTGTCTACCGCAATATCTGCATTCTCCTGTTGAATTTTTAATGTTTGCCGCACCACATCCCGGACAGTGAAGAGACCTCAAGGCAGTTTCAGTTGAACTTTTGACATTAGGTTTTCTTACAAGAATATAAATCTGTTTACGTATTCTTGACATGGAATAGTCCGGCAACATAAAACCTGGAACTTTTGCAAGTTCCCTATGACCGGACCATGATACTCTAACCTTTATTCGATCAAAATCATCCGGAGATTCAGCCGGTATGACTTCTGCAACATCAATTCCGCCAACTGCCGGATCGGCATAAAAATTATGTCTCCCTTGATCATCTCTATGCCATTTGATTTTCTCTTTCTGTACAAACTCAGGTAGTGCAACTGCACTTAAATAATCTTTGTCGGTAAAGAATTCAGCAGCTCTATGATGCCAGAATATGGTTATAACTCTATCTTCAATACCTTGCCTGTTGAAGCCCGGATCTTCTTTTCTGAAGCTCATTAAACCGGCAATCTGTTCAGTTGTTCTGCCTGACCAAGCATCAACTTGAGTAATCTCATTTAACACCCAGTCGTACTGACCTGAGTTAATTAATGCTTTACATGAGCTGCATGTGATTGATGTTGAAATTTTAAGTGAAGTACCACAGTTTGGACAATAGCCCTCCATAAGTCCATCTTTTTGCAATGTTTGAGTTCCCGGGCGTCTTACAAAACTCCAGACTTCCTGAAACTCTTCTGCCTCTTTTCCGCCTTTTACAACTTTGTTGTTGGACTTTTTAACTGTAACATCTGCAGCTTGTGCAGTAATGGCAATATCGAGTGTGTCAAAGAAATCATCTGATGATACTTCAACAAGGTGCACGTTCAAGACTTTAACATCGGTGACTCTATTAAAAATTCCTTTTGCATTCTGCATCTCCAATTGTATTGATATCGCTTCATACATGCCATCTGACATAAAATGTCTTATTCCTGAAACATCCTGTTCAGACCATGATGATTGAAATAGAGGAAAAATATTTTTGCAGCGATTAAAGAAGGCTTGTTCATCAAAGTTGGGATCTCTAAGTTTTATGTCTGAGAGTCCATTTTTAATGGAGTTCTTGTTTATAGCAGCAGCACCTCTCCTGATTTGAGCTTCAGGTCTTAGATACATGTCGTAGAGAATCTTACCTGCAATAATGACTAAGATAATAATTACATTTATTCCGCCCCCGAAGCTATAATAACTTCCCCCTCCGGAGTAACCTCCTCCACCCCCGGAGAATCCTCCACCGCCACCTGAGAATCCTCCACCGCCCCCACCGGAGTAACCACCCCCGCCTCCAAAGCGGGCAAAGGCATTGACACTAAAGAAAATTGTTATTCCAGCAATTAATAACCCAATTACAGTATTTTTTATATTGCGCTTTTTCATATGTTTTTCTTTGTTGCGAGAGGCGTTGCAGCATTCTTTAGTCCTGCGTAGCCTTTAGGCGAAGCATGGATACCCTTTAAAGTTTACAATTTTTATTTGCCTGCGGAGCTATTCCACACCTGTCTAACTGTCTAACTAATTACTAACCTTCAATTAAAAAGAGGACCAAATGACCAAGGACTAAAGACCCAAAATATCGAATACCGGTCTGTCTAACAGTCTAACTGATCACTTCCTGCGGTGCCCCGCATTTGCTGCAGAATTTTGAGTCTGGAGCAAGTTCAAAACCGCAATTTAGACATTCGGAATGCTGAGCACTTCCGCACTCACTACAAAATTTTGCTTCTTCAGGAATAACAGCATTGCATTTTATACAATGATTGTTTTTAACCATTGATGCTCCGCATCTGCTGCAGAATTTTGCATTCAGATCATTTTGTGCAGAACATTTCGGGCATTCAATACCTACTGGTTCTGCCGGTTCAGCAGGTTCGGCATTCTGCTGGTCATTCTGCAGCACATTTCCCATTTCTTGTGCCAGTCCACCTCCAACCATCATACCCATCATGTTTCCTGCCATGCCTGGATTGCTTGCGGCATCTGCAAGTGCTTGTGCTGCCTGAAACTGTGAGAAATGATTAAGATCTCCAACCGCTCCCATTGAAGCTCTTTGATCCATTGCTTTTTCAACATCTTCAGGAACTGTAATATTTTCAAGAATAAATCCAAGTAGTGTTAATCCGAAATCTTTAAACATTGAACTTAGTTTTGTCGCCATAAAGTCACCGATTTCATCATATTCAGATTGTAAATCCAGAACTGCAATCTTCAGCTCTGCAATTGCATCTGAAAAAGAAGATACTAACTTGGCTCGCAGCTGTCCTTCAATATCTTCCGGTCCAAAAGATTTTCTTGCACCAACAAGTCGGCTAAGCATTTCAGAATCAGAACTTACTTTATATGAGTAGTTTCCGTGGGCTCGCACTCTGACCATACCCAAATCTGCATCTCGTAAAAGAACAGGTGTGGCGGTTCCCCACTTTCTGTCAAGTTGCTCGGTTAAATTCAAAAAGTATACTTCTGCCTTGAAAGGGGAGTTAAACCCATATTTCCAACCTTTTAAAGTTGCTAGAATGGGGATGTTCTGTGTTTCGAGTGTATATTGTCCAGGCTCAAAAACATCAGCAACTTGACCTTCGTTAACCAGTATGGCTTTCTGTCCGGGGCGGACAATCAGTTGAGCTCCTATTTTAATCTGATGCTCATAACGTTCAAATCTATGAACTAATTCATTTGAGTATTGATCGTTCCATTCAATAATATCAATGAACTCACCGGCGATTTTGTTAAAAAGTCCCATCTTGATTCTCCTTATATAAGGTGTTTTCTTTTATTTACTATAATAAAACATCAAAGAGCAATTTGCAATAAAATATTACTTTAATAAATGATAACCCTGTTTTTCTGGTTAAATGCCCTTTTCGGTCGGCGGGGACGCCAACCCTCCCGATGTGTTATAATATTGTCTTGTAAGAACGGGAGGAGGAACCCCTCCGTCCTCGCAAGCTCGTCCACCTCCTCC
>CAYTUX010000184.1:0-10860 GCA_964441455.1 uncultured Victivallales bacterium
TTTGCATCATTATCCGGAGAATAAAATATATGAACATACAACCGGCGTGAAAACTCCTCTTCATCGCCAACAGATTTCCCGTTGCTGGAACGTTGACGAATGCGGCTGAATTTGTGCATTCTTGTCATTGTCGCTCCATAGACGGATGGATCAAAAGGACAGGTGCTGAAAACCGTGCGCCTAGCATCTACGGCAAAATGGAAACTGCCGTTTTTAGCTTTAATTGCTTTGCAAATATATGTGAAACAAAAAGAATAATCTTGTTTTGCAGGATCGCCCCCGCTCTTACTTTGATTCTCAGAAATTCAAAGTGAGAACAAGGTAGCATCAGCTCTACTTGTCGAGCCATTCTTTTAATTGTTGTCCCAATTAGATCGCCATTGGATGGTGTAACCTTTTTTGTTAAATTCAATTGGCAACCAAACATATCGACTGTCATCAAAGCTTTTTGTCTGCCAATCATCAAACATAGCTATATAGCGATCTTCATTTTCTATTTTCAAAACAAAAGTACTCTGACAATTAAATGTCGTCTCAGAGCTATGACCGTTTTCCGGATTGATTCCTTTACAAGGATTATCCAATTTCTTCCATGGGCCAAAAATATCATCTGCTATGGCTGAACGAGCCGGGTTCGGATCCTTGTTGTTCTACACATCTTTTTGGGTTATATTTTGCTTAATTTTCTTTTGCAAGGCTATTGAAACATCATTTTTCGTTCGACTCGACTCTTTTTTCACTCTGATCTAATTGATTCAAACCAATATTAAGCCGTGTGTTTTGGATTATCTCTTCAGCGTATTGCTGTATCAACTCCATGCAAAGCTGATAACCGTCTATTGCTTTCTGTAAAGGCTCAACTTTTTCAGATTGGACATATCGTACTACATTTCGACCATTCTGCCAAGTCTGATGATTGTAATGTTTTTTTCCACTCATCTGACATATTTTTCCACGTTCCATCTGCTGAATTTGATTTATTCGCTCTAATAAAGGATGTATTTTCTTGTTCATGCGACAAATATATAGTATTCTATATAAATATTCAAGAAAAATAATCAGAAAAGAGGTTTCATGAACGAACAATGGATTGTGACGGAAACAAAATCGGCAGATTTTAAAGATGAACGTATAAACGCAAGATTCAGAGATACACTTTCTATGCTTGCGGAACATCCGACAGCAAGCATTCCCTGTGCAAGCGGGGGACATGCGGAAATGACAGCAGCCTATCGCCTGTTTGACAACCCTAAAGTAACCATGGAAAGGATCTTACAACCTCATGCAGAGGCATCAATACGACGCATAGCTGAACAGAAGACGGTAGTGCTGGTACAGGATACTTCTGAGATTAATTTGACTCGCCCAGTCCAACAGGTATGCGGTGCAGGTCCTTTGGGCAAGGATAAACGGTTAGGTTTTTTTCTTCACCCACTTCACGCATTTACTCCTGACGGTACACCCTTGGGTACTGTTGGATTAAAGCATTGGACTCGTGATTGGGAAAGAAAAAAACAAAAGGATAAAACAAGCCGTGAAAGAGCGTCAGAGCCGTTTGAAAGTAAAGAGAGTTATCGTTGGTTGGATACATTAAGAAGAGCGGATGAAATTTCAGATCAATGCCCTAATACTAAAGTAATATGTGTTTGCGATAGCGAAGCTGATATTTACGAAATGATGAGTGAAAAAACATCAGTTAATTGGATAATACGAGGATGTCAAAATAGAGTGTTGAATGAGAAAACACATGCGGGTACATCGAATCACATCAGAGAGTCCGTTCTTGCACAAAATGTCATTTTTGAAACAGAAATAGACGTGCGATCTCGGACATCCAAGATAGGTTGCGATGAACGTGGAAGACGTCAATCCCGTGAGCCTCGCAAAGCAGTCTGTGATGTCCGTTCTGCATGCGTGTCTCTACGTCCTCCATGGCGTCCAGGGCAATGTAAACTTCCCTCGGTTGATATAAATGTGGTGCTTGTGCGAGAGAGATTACCTCCATCAGACGAGGAACCTATCGAGTGGATGCTGTTAACAGACCTTCCTGTCGAAACCGAAAGTCAGTTACTCAATGTTATTCAGTTATATGCGACTCGGTGGATGATTGAAGTCTATTTTAAAGTCCTGAAGTCAGGGTGTTTGGTGGAAAAAAGAAGATTTGAAAACATCAAGCGTTGTCAGACATGTATTGCTATATATATGATAATAGCTTGGCGAACACTATATCTCTGCCGGCTTGCAAGGAGTGTTCCGGATATAAATTGCGAAGCAGTATTCGAACCAGACGAGTGGAAGCCGGTGTGGCAAATAATACGCAAATCGCCTCCTCCTACAAAACCTCCCAGTTTAGGAGAAGTAATTGATATGGTGGCACAACTAGGAGGATATGTCAAAAGGAAAAATAGTCCTCCTGGACCAAAAACCATATGGACAGGAATACAAAGAGCCTATGACTTTGCCATTTGCTGGAAGTCATTCGGTCCTAGTGGCTAGCTTAAATAAAAAGATGTGTAGAACAACAAGATCACGGACCCCGACCCCGCCGAGATAGCATCCAACCAAAAAAAATTGTTGACACCTCAACCACTTTCGGGTAGTATGCCGGAAATTTAAAAAATAAAACCGATGAATAAAGATTTACAAAAACTTACTATGCGTAATTTTCAAGTTGTGGCACGCAAATTTCGAGTACTCCTTGACCGGCATTTCAGAGAATATCATCTGAATAACAAAACCATACAGATTATTCGCCATATAAAAAGAGAAGACGGCATGACTCAAAAAAAATTATGCGAGAGCATTAAAAAGGATAAAGCTGCAATTGCACGGGGCGTTGCACATCTTGAGTCAATAGGACTGATTACTAGATTGGCTGAAGAAAATGACAAGCGAACATCCAAACTTTATTTATCTGACAAGGGAGAAGAGATTCTGCCTGTTATCAACCAAATTCACGAAGATGCCATAGTTGCTGCGATGAAAAATATTGATGAGAATTCTTTAAAGCGACTTAATGAGACTCTTGACAAAATTGAAAAAAATCTTCTTAACTTTAACTCATAGCATATTGAAAATCACTGCAAATCTTAAATTCTTGAAATAATGGAAACACGTTTAATAAAATATCTTTTGAAATACAAATATCAATTGCTGATTGGAGTATTGCTCATAGCCGTTGTCAATGTTTTAATCACCACAATACCAATGTTTCAAGCTAAAGTGATTGACCTGCTTGTAGATAAAACAATAGACAAAAACATTCTGCTTAATTATATGCTAATAATACTTAGCGTTGCCGCAGGAGCTTTTATATGTTCTTTTCTGGCACAATACATGATTCTTGGATCAAATTTTCATTTTGTATATTCTATGAGACGTACAATGTTCAGCCACTCACTCAACCTGCCTATGAACTACTTCACACAAAACGGTACAGGTGAAACAATGGCTCTTTACACCAATGATTTAACAAACATGAGAACGGCTCTTATACGGTGTACAAACATTGCTGCTAATATGTTGATGCTATACACAATGGCGGCTATAAGAATGTCTGCAATCAATACAAAACTGATGCTCATTGTTATGCTTCCTTTTCCATTTGCAATCCTTATTATTTTGCTGATTGGACCAATTATAAGAAAAAAACATCTTAAAATGAGAGAAACTTTTGCTGATCTTACAAACCTTGCTCAAGAAAATATCACGTCAATACAGCTTGTAAAAGCTTTCACAAAAGAGACAAACGAAACAGAACGCTTTCGTAAAAAAAATCTGAAAAATTTTTGGTCACACATGGATTTGGCTAAAATAACCAGTTTTTTTATGGAAATTATATATTTAATAAGTTCTATTTCGATTCTGATACTTCTTTTTGTTGGAGGTGAAATGGTCATAGACAGCAAAATCACTATTGGAGAATTTATTGCATGCAACACATACATTCTAATGATGATTGGACAGATAGCAATGGTAGGAATGTTTATTGACACCCTGCAGCAAAGTAAAGCATCTTGGGAAAGACTTTCAAAATTTCTCGCCGAACCACAGGAAACTCCTGATTATACTTCTGAAGAACATTTCAGACAAACGCACAACATTAAAGATATGCTTGATGGAGACATCTGCTTCAACAATCTATCTTTTACCTATGAGGGCGAAAAACAACCTGCCCTAAAAAATATAAACCTTAACATCGAAAAAGGAACATCCATAGGTATTGTAGGCAGAATTGGTAGTGGAAAGACAACGCTTGTCAATCTTATAACAAGACTCTATGAAATTGAGAACGCAAATGAACTAATAATTAATGGACACTGCATAAAAGATATTCCACGGTCGGTTTTGAGAGAGAGCATCGGATATGTGCCTCAGGATAATTTTCTTTTTTCAGACACAATTCATAACAACATAGACTTTAATTCTGTTTCACGGGACAAAGACCAAGTATACAACGCTGCAAAAACATCTCAGATACACGATACTGTTGTGGAATTATCTGAAGGATACAACACAAAACTTGGAGAACGAGGTGTAAATGTTTCAGGTGGACAGAAACAGCGTTTGTCAATTGCCAGGGCTCTTGTAAGAGATGCTTCTATAGTTATTCTTGACGATAGTCTATCTGCTGTTGACACATATACAGAAGAAAAAATTCTTAATGAACTCAAACCATATACAAAAAACAAAACCACTCTCATAATCAGCCATAGAATTTCAACAGTTAAACATTGTGACCGAATTATTGTCCTAGACAAAGGAGCTATCGTGGAAGAAGGTGCTCATGACAAACTTCTTAAACACAATGGATTATACAAAGAAATCTTTGATTTCCAACAACTTGAGTCTGAAATTGGAAAAGAGGAATCCAATGAGTAATGATGAAAAAGAAAATATCAAAATTTTAAAAGATCGAACTCTTTTTATAAGACTGATTAAAGAGGGAAAACCGTTGTGGTACTTTTTTGCTTTTGCCATGATTGCAATTCTTATTGCAATGTATTGTAAAGCTCTTCGTCCGAAGATTATAAGTAATGCAATTGATATGTACCTTGAGGGATTTCAAAATGGAGTAATTATTCCATCACAAGCAAAAGAAGGACTGAAAAAAACAGGAAAGTTAATTTTAATACTTTTAATTATAGAACTAAGCTTCTCGTGTGTCAGAAATTTTCTTCTCACTTATACAAGCAGAAAAATTATATATCATTTACGGCAAAGACTCTTCAATCATGTTCAGAAACTTCCGTTGAGTTATTTTAATAAAACTCCTGTGGGCGTAGTTGTAACAAGGGTTACAAATGATCCTTTTGCCCTGAATCAGCTTTTTAATATCATTCTTATAGGTTTCATGCAGAATCTTGTATATATGATTTTCATTCTCTACATGATGTTCATCTCCGATATAAAACTATCTTTTATAAGCATTGCTCTTATGCCTATAATAATGCTTATAACTATATTGTTCAAAAATAAATCAAGAAAAATTCATAGGGAAATAAGAAATAAAGTTGCTGCTTTAAATGCCTTTCTAAGTGAGAATATTTCAGGAATGAAAATCACTAAAGTTTTTAACATGCAGGATAAGAAAAACAATGATTTTGACAAAACTGCAAAAGATCTTTATGAATCGGGCATGCATATGGTTATAATTTTAGGTCTATTTCAACCAATAATAAACATAATAAAATATATGACGCTTACAATTCTTCTATGGTTTGCAGGTCTTCAATACATGAGTAATGCAATTGAAATTGGCATTGTATATCTGTTCATAAGCTATATTGGGGAACTTTTCAGACCGATTATGCAACTTGCAGAACAGTTTAATGCCCTTCAGGCAAGTTTTGCATCAGGCGAAAAAATATATACATTGCTCGACCGAAAAAAAGAACCGGATGCTGAAAAAAAATATGACTTTAAAAACATTAAAGGTGAGATCAAATTTAATAATGTATGGTTTGCATACGAAGATGAAAACTGGATTCTCAAAGATGTATCTTTCACTATTAATCCCAACGAAAGTGTTGCATTTGTCGGACATACGGGGGCCGGAAAAACAACAATAGTAAGTCTTCTGTGTGGCTTTTACGAAATACAAAAAGGCTCAATAACAATTGATGGAATAGACATTAGCACTATCAGAAAAAAAGATTATCGTCATCACATAGGTCTTGTTCTTCAGGATATACAGCTAACCTCAGGCGATATATACAGCAACATAAAGCTCAATGACGCATCCATCCCGGACAAACGTGTGCATGAAGTAACCGAATTTCTTCAGGCTGACTCATTCATAAATGATTTAGAAGATGGCTATCGACACAAAATTAATCAGGGAGGTACAGTTTTATCAACAGGTCAACGCCAACTGATATCCTTTGCACGTGCTCTCGTATACGACCCCAAAATATTGATTATGGATGAAGCAACCTCAAACATCGACACTCAAACTGAAGCAATAATTCAAAATGCAATGAAACAGCTAATGAAAAATCGAACAACAATATCCATTGCACATCGACTATCAACAATTCAGCAATCCGACAAAATTATTGTAATGCATAATGGAGAAATAAGAGAAACCGGAAACCATCAAAACCTTCTAAACAAAAATGGTTTATATTACAAGCTATACGAGTTGCAATATAAAAATATCAATGACAATTGAAAATTACAGTCATACAACAATAATATGGAATAATTTTTTATATCAGAGGCAATTCAAGCTTTTTATTTAAAGCTGAAACCGTTCTTTAACTTATCCGAGCTTTCCTGCAAACCGCCGATACGATTTCTTTGAAGCCACAGTTTTTGGTGGTTTCCAACAACAATTGCCGCTTCTGCGAGTAACTCTGATTTATCAAAAGTACTCTTATCTTTAATATATAGACCTTTTTTAACAGCAAGAGTTGCCATAGCAATACTATTTGAAAATTCCGCCTTAACCAATGCCACCTCTTCTGAGCTGTTCTTTGCAGCATCAAGCTTGGTCTTTATCTTTGCAAATGCTTTCAGAGCATTTTTTAATTCTGTTTTAGTAATATTTTCGCAGTTATGTTTTTGCATATCACATCTGGCTAAATGGCTGAAGGTATTGTTGTTAACTTGCTGGGTCTTAGCAAAAGTAAGATACACATTACCAAACTCAAAAAGCAACTGCCCAATTGTATTACTTTCATCACCCACTGCTAAACGGCTGACAGCTTCTGCAATATCTGACTCTCTGTTTTTCTTAAAATTCCAAGAGTATGCCGCACCGGCAAAATAGCCGATATAACTGATTGGTAAGTATTGATGATGCCCGCCGTCGCCCCAGTCGGTATTAAGCAGACCTATTGCACCATTTTTCAGTCCATTTTTTGCGGCATTTTCAATGTTTGCAAGACAATTATTTACCCGTCCTGTAATTGAATTCCAACTGGAAGTTCCGGGACATACATAAAATGGTACCCCGGATTCTTTAAACAACCTGCAATGATCTGAATATGGATGATCAGCCTTATATCCCCACTCTAATGCAATAATATCTTTGGGTAACTCCTTAACCAACTCCGGTTCTTTAATTATTATATCTCCCCAAAATTGGATCCTCTTGTTGTATTTACGAACTAATTCAGTAATTTTTAACAGAAAATCAAGATAAATTCTTGTAGAACCTTTTTCCTCAGCAAGTTTCTTGCTCCAGCCCTGACCAAGTTCCCATGTCTCATCGCAACCAATATTCAAATACTTGCTTGAAAAGTTTGGAACCATCTCTCTATACAAGGAGTCTATAAAGTTCAGACTATTCTGATTTGGTTTTAATACAGAACCGCAAGCTGACTTACCCCCCCAGGGATTTACAGAACCATCAGGACATTCAGCCATATGCTTATATTCATCATATTTCAGCCAACGTTCCATGTGACCAAAAGAGTTCAAGTTTGGAACCAGTTCAATATAGCGTTCTTTGCAATATGCATCCAGCAGCAGTATCTCTTCTGAAGTCATTGGCGATGCTTCCGCCCAGACTCTCTCATGACCAGAAAATGCAAAAGTGTGCTCTGTATAAAGCTGCAGCTGATTCAATTTTACTGAAGCCATCATATCAACTATTTTATACAAAGTATCCATTGTTGGAACTTTTGTCCTGCTGATATCAAGCATAATTCCGCGATTAGAAAAATCCGGTCCATCCTCAATCTTGAATCCCTTAAAACATGCACCCTCACTTTGAATAACTTGAGAAAGAGTCTGTAATCCATAAAATGCACCAGTTTCATCGCCAGCCTTCACAACAAGCATATCCTTCTTGCAATCAATAATATAATTCTCTGACTTTAGAGATTCATCCAATTCAATGGTCAGCAGAATATCTCCTTTTTCAGGATTTCCGGAAGTAATTTGGAGTCCATCCTTGAAGAAGTTACTTATCTGATTCTTAAAATCAAAAACTCTTTTCTTGAAATTTGAAGAAAACACACTTGATACTTGTATCCATCTGCTATCAGAGTAATCATATTCTTGTTTTTTCATTCTTAAACTTGCCGGTATTGGAAATATTTCCATTCTATTTTCTCTCTTTCATTAATAAGTTCTGATTAAATCTTTTTTCCCCATCGTCAAAAAATTTTTAATTTTTTCGGTATTCTAAACAATTAGTTTGTCTTTTGCAAGCTGGTTTCTAAAAAACTGAAATAAAACCCTTATTTTTCTGGTTGAACACCCTTTTTGGCGGGGTCACGGACCCCGACCCTACAGTTGCGGATGCTGAAATAAAACCTAAATGGTTGATTGCAAATGCTTTCTGGCGGGACTAATCTACATTTCCGCAATAAGCATTATGTGCACGCTAACTTTTTAATCCCACCTTGCGGGATGAAAATTAGTTTTGGCGGACGCCGAGGACGGCATCCCTCCCGGATTCCAATCTAACGTTAGAATGCAGCTCGGGAGGGTCAGCGTCCTCGCTGACCGAAAAGGCATCCAACCAGAAAAATATGTAAGAAGTTATTTTTTTGACAAAATGTTTGAAATTATGTATATTTTATTCAAACAATAAAAAAATGTAAAAAAGGAGGTTACATGAAAGTCGGTATTGAAATAAGATTATTCGCATTGATTCATATTAATCGAGATTTCCAACGGATAAAGGAGGTTCGTTATGAAACCTGAAACAATTATAAAAGAACTGCTGGCATATGCGGGTATAACGATCAATGGTCCGAATCCTTGGGACATCCAAATAAATGACAAAAGACTGTATGCACGGATATGGCGTGATAAGAACTTGGGGCTGGGCGAATCTTACATGGATGGCTGGTGGGATTGCGAACAGGTGGACGAATTCATCTACCGACTTTTACGAAGCGGCATTGATGATCAAGTTCGAGGCAACCTGAGCTATCTGCTGTGTGCGTTGCCCTGGTTGCTGTTGAACCGTCAGTCGAAAGGGCGAGCCCGCATTATTGCCGATTGTCACTATAATCTTAGCAATGAACTTTTTTCTGCATTTTTGGATCCCTATATGCAATACAGTTGTGCCTGGTTCGAAGGCACTGACGATTTGGAGCAGGCACAGTTAAACAAAATGGAAATGATCTGTGCCAAGCTCGAACTTTCGCCGGGAGATCGTCTGCTGGATATCGGTTGCGGTTGGGGAGGTCTTGCTAAGTACGCTGCCGAGCGGCATGGCTGCACGGTCACAGCCGTTAACATTTCCAACGAGCAGATTGCTTTTGGTCGTAATTTTTGCAAGGGTCTGCCTGTTGAGTTTGTGGATTGCGATTACCGTGCCATAAATGGCAGTTTCGACAAGATTGTATCTGTGGG
This sequence comes from uncultured Victivallales bacterium, assembly GCA_964441455.1. Classification (GTDB taxonomy): domain Bacteria; phylum Verrucomicrobiota; class Kiritimatiellia; order JAQICX01; family JAQICX01; genus JAQICX01. The sequence goes on from CAYTUX010000184.1 coordinate 9,817, forward strand.
GATGTTTGAGCATGTCGGTTCGCGCAACTACGAGACTTATTTCGATGTTGTCCGACGTTGCCTGGCTCCGGATGGCGTATTCCTGCTTCACACAATCGGCAGCAATGCATCCGGCAGGCGCGGCGGTGATCCCTGGATATCGAAATACATATTTCCTAACGGCATGTTGCCGAGTATTGCACAAATTGCTGCAGTAGCCGAGAACCGCTTCGTCATCGAAGACTGGCACAATCTCGGACCGAACTATGACAAAACGCTAATGGCTTGGCATTCGCGTTTCCTAGCCGTCTGGTCTACGTTGGAAGGAAAGCTTTTCGATGAAAGGTTCAAGCGTATGTGGGAATATTATCTTCTGTCCTGTGCAGCTACGTTTCGTGCACGTCACACGCAAGTCTGGCAGATTGTCATGACTCGCATTGGCAGCGGTCGTATGCCACCGTCACGATGTCGTGTTTTCCAGGGCGATGCTGATTGCAGGATGCCTTCTTGAGTATTCACCGTGAGTCAAAGCTATGACGTTCGCAAGTTATTCTTCGACCAGAATAAAAGTTTTTCGTATAATAATGGTGGAGGTAAGGGGAGTCGAACCCCTGACCTCTTGAATGCCATTCAAGCGCTCTACCAACTGAGCTATACCCCCAAAACAGATGGAGCCAGCAAGCGGACTCGAACCGTTGACCTGCTGATTACAAATCAGCTGCTCTACCAACTGAGCTATGCTGGCTAAAAATGACGGGTATTAAAGTATTTTTTCAATAAAAAGTCAAGGAATTTATTTTGGATTTGTCGTAATTCCCACGGTTTTTTCTTTAAGCACCCTTAAATGACTTAATTTAAAGAATTTACATTTTTTAATAGACAATTGACCCCCATTTATGGTTTCATACCATGGGATTTTTTTTGCAATCATAGGACGCTATCCCTCCTGTTTTCCAATATAATGTTAGAATGCAGCTCGGGAGGGTCGGTGTCCCCGCCGACTAATTCGAACAACGTGAGAATGCAGCTCGGAAGGGTTGCCCAGCTATTAACTTTACATTGGAG
>CAYTUX010000185.1:0-5378 GCA_964441455.1 uncultured Victivallales bacterium
GAGAATGCAGCTCGGGAGGGTCGCCCAGCTATCAACTTTACATTGGAGTTTGATATAGGATTGTTTTTCTGATCTGTTAGTAGCTGGGTCGCCGACCAAAAAAGCTTCCAACCAGAAAAACAGGTAAATCAAAAGAAAAAAAGATTTTTAGCTTTATTTATTTAGTGCTTTATTATATATTGTCACATTATTAATTTTTAAGGAGTTAAAAGTGAAAAAAGCACTTATTACAGGCATAACAGGGCAAGACGGTTCATACCTAGCAGATTTATTACTTGAAAAAGGATACCAAGTTTACGGGATGATGCGTAGATCAAGTACTGAAACATCAGAAAGAATTGAACACCTGAAAGATAAAATAGAGATTCTACAGGCAGACCTGCTTGACGAACTGTCACTTATAAGTATGCTGGAAGATTCTCAACCTGACGAAATCTACAATCTTGCGGCAATGTCATTTGTACCAACTTCATGGCAGCAGCCGGTTCTTACCGGCGAATTTACAGGTATCGGCGTTGTTAAAATGCTTGAAGCAATGAGAAGAGTTTGCCCAAAATCAAAAATTTATCAGGCATCAAGCAGTGAAATGTTTGGAAAAGTTCGCGAAGTTCCTCAGACAGAATCAACTCCATTCTATCCAAGAAGTCCTTATGGTGTTGCAAAAGCATACGGTCACTATATAACAGTTAACTACAGAGAAAGTTATGATCTTTTTGCTGTTTCAGGTATATTATTCAATCATGAAAGTCCTCGTCGAGGAAAAGAGTTTGTAACTCGTAAAGTCACCGATGCAGCTGCAAGAATCAAATTGGGTCTTCAAAGTGAATTGCGAATGGGAAATCTTGACTCAAAAAGAGATTGGGGATTTGCAGGCGATTATGTTAAGGCAATGTGGCTGATGCTGCAGCAAGATCAGGCAGATGATTATGTTATCGCTAGCGGCAAAGAGCATTCCGTTCAGGATCTTGTTGAAACAGCTTTTGATCGAGTTGGGCTTGACTGGAAAAAATATGTTGTGATTGATCCGAAATTTATTCGTCCTGCCGAAGTTGACCGATTGCTTGGAGACTGTTCAAAAGCTAAAAAAGTGCTGAATTGGGAACCAGAAGTAGACTTCAGACAGCTGGTTGAAATGATGGTTGACTCTGACTTGAAGAAAGTCCAAAAAGAGATAGACAACAAATAGGATGTTACTTAGAAAGTTAGACGGTTAGATGGTGAGAGTTTACCGTTTCTTTTGTCAAGAGTCACTCTGTCATTGGTCCTTAGTCATTTGGTCATCTCTTAATTGATAAAGATGGCAATGAGGACCGCTCCCGAATAACAAGACACTACTTAAATGCAGAATTTGGGAGCGAGAACGTCCCCGTTCTCAGAATTTGGGAGCGAGAACGTCCCCGTTCTCATAAAGAATAAAAATATTATCTGCTGTGAGCAATGCAACTTAAAACTTAGAACTATAATAACATGAAAATACTACTTACAGGAGCTGGAGGATTCGTTGGACGCCATATGATCAACGAACTTATTTCAGCAAATCATAAAGTTATTGCACTTGATCAAAAGTTCTCAGATGACTTTCCAAAACAGAAATGTATCGAAACTCTCAGCGGAGATATTCTGGACACAAATTTTATAAATGGTTGCGTGGCAGACTATTCACCTGATGCATGCATACATCTTGCAGGAATAGCTTTTGTGCCCGTCGGAGCTGCATCTCCAGGTCTGGTTTATGACATCAACATTACAGGAACTGTAAATGTTTTAGATGCTTTTAAAAAAAATATGCCAACAGGAAGAGTTTTAACTGTATCATCCGCCAATGTCTACGAGGCAACTCCATACGACGGAACACCATTGAAAGAGACTGCACAGCTGGCCGCAGTTTCTCCATACGGTCTATCTAAAATAGCCTCTGACAATGCAACAACTGCATGGTACAACAGATATAAGCTGGAAACCATTTCAGTACGCCCCGGAAACCATACAGGACCGATGCAATCTCCAAATTTCGTGGTTCCTGACTTTGCAGATCAATTGATAAAAATTAAAAATGGTGAACAAGCTCCAAAAATGGAAGTCGGCAACCTGAAAAGTAAACGAGCTTTTTCTGATGTCAGAGATATTGTCAGAGCTTACAGGCTTCTTCTTGAAAATGGAACTCCGGGACAAAAGTACAACGTGACATCAAATAATTTAATGAGTATAAAAAGCATTTTAGATAAACTGATGGAGCTGACACAAGTTACACCGGAGATACAAATTGATGAAAGTAAATTTCGTCCGACTGATGAATCGCCTCTTCTGGACATCTCAAAAATCCAAAGAGATGTAAATTGGAACGATGAAATTCCGTTTGATCAGACACTTGAAGACATTGTTAATGCATTTATTTCGTCAGAGAGTTAGGAAATCGCTACTCGTTGTTCGTAAGTTTTAACCCATAGTCACAAAGTCGCACCGCGGAAAAACAGAGCACGCTTTTAAATGCAAAGTGCTCCTCCCCTGTTTAGGGGAGGTGGACGAGCTTGCGAGGACGGAGGGGTAATTTTAGTAAATAAGTTGCGAAGCAACCTGTAGCCGCGTCCCTTGGGCGCGGAATTTCCCCGGTAATTTTACTAGTTAGTTTGCACAGCAACACAACAGTTTACCGTTTCTTTTGTCCATAGTCACTTGGTCATTGAGTCATTTGTAGCCGTGTCGCGTCGGCACGGACAAAGTAATACGACGATCTTCGTTGTAAATAAAAACACTTACAAGCTGAAAGCATATGCTACCTTAATGAAAATGAAAAAATTACTGCCGATTATAAAACCTGTTTTTGCCGGAGTCATAATACTGTTTCTGCTATATCAGATAAACAGTAATACATGGCTGTACAATTTCATAATAGAAGATTCTGAGCCATCTTTATATACAACTTACGAGTATGAAGAGACACCTTTTGTCCCCTACTCAACAAGTTCCAATCTTTTTCAGGCATTCTGCTATAGTGATGATGTAAAGCTTCCGGAATCAGGCACCCTTATTCCTGCCGACTCAAAATATCCAGAACTTACCTGGAGCAGCTTTTCATATCAAAAGCATGGTCTTAAAGCTCTTAAGCTTTCAATAACAAAAGCCTATGACAACAAACTGATGTTCTTTCTGACAATTGGTCTGTTTGCCATATGCCTCACAAGCATAATCGTTCGATGGAAGATTATTCTTGAAGGACTCAAAATTGCTGTCACACGGATGGAAACAATAAGAATATTTTTGATAGGAGAGTTTTTCAACTTCTTCATGATTGGAGCAACAGGCGGAGATATAGTCAAAGCAATTTATATTGCCGGCAAGACAGATAAAAAAACTGAAAGTGCTTCAAGTGTTTTTATTGACCGATTCATTGGTCTTTTTGCTCAAGTCTCTCTGACTTCCATAATCCTGATGACAAACATTAAATTTTATATGCAGTTCAACACAACTAAATATATATTTTTCTTTATTATCTCTGCCTTTGCTGTTTTCATATTACTTATTATATCTATAATATTTGCAAAACCTTTAATCGACTGGTTTATTGATAAACTACCCGGAAAACACAAATTCATTTCCATAATTGATACAGTCTATGAAGCTGCAAGATTCTGTCTGACAAATAAAAATGTTGCATTCAAAACCCTGATACTTTCTTATGTCAATCACATAACTGCAATTGTAATGATGCTGACGGCAGGGCTGGCTCTTGGTGTTGATCTGCCATGGCAGACCTACTTTCTTATCACACCTGTCATAAATACAATAGGTTCAATTCCTATCACCCCAGGTGGGCTGGGAATGAGAGAAATGGCAGCCGTCAACCTGTTCGGACTTTTAGGTGTCAATATGTCATCGGCCTTTTTCCTGTCATTTATCACCTATTTCGCCGGAATGCTCTGGGCAATCCCAGGAGCTGTCATATACTTAAGTAATAACAGAAAAAACGGCAAGCATTAAGACTAAATTGTAAACTTTCAAATGGCTAAGCCGTTGCATTCTTTCCCAACCAACTACTTGACGAGTTTTTTAGGTTTGCATCTGTTCGGGTGGTCTTTGCAATTATTGCAGATGCCATTTTCAAGCTCTTTTCCATCAACAAAATCCTGAACATTCTGCAAGGTTGTCAGAGAAATTGCATGCATTGCTTCATAAGTAAAGAATGCCTGATGAGATGTGACCAGAACATTGGGAAATGACAGTAATCTTGCAAGCATATCATCAAGAATAATATCACTTGAAAAATCTTCAAAGAAATATTTTTCTTCTTCCTCATACACATCCAGTCCTGCTCCACCAATTGTTGAATCCTTAAGTGCATCAATAAGATCTTTGGTATTTATCAATTTTCCCCTACCTGTATTGATAATAATAACATCATCTTTCATTGCTGCAATGGAATCTTTATTGATCATGTATGCATTTTCAGGAGTCATAGGGCAATGCAGCGATATCAAATCCGACTTTTTAAAAAGCTCTTCTAAAGAGACATAAGAAAAATTATTTTCCTTTGCAGCTTTCTCATTTGGAAAAGGATCATAAGCAATAACATTCATACCGAAGCCACTCATAATTTTTGCAAAAATTGTTCCGATTTTACCGGAACCTACAACACCACATGTTTTGCCATTAAAGTCAACTCCCATAAATCCATTAATATTAAAATTGTTGTCTCGTGTTCTGTAGTAAGCACGATGAGTTTTTCTATTTAAAGACATGGCTAAAGCAACTGCATGTTCGGCAACCGCATAAGGTGAATAGGCCGGAACACGTACAACATCAATCTTTTTATATGCAGCCAACATCGCGACATTGTTGAAACCGGCACATCGTAATGCAATCAACCGCGTACCATTAGCATAAAGTTCTTCAATAACTTCTTCGTTGATATCATCATTGACAAAAGCACAGATCACTTTATACCCATTTGCTAATGCAACAGTATCAATGGTCAATTTGGAAGTGAAATATTTGATGTTAAATCCAAAATCTTTATTAACTTCATCAAACATCTTGATGTCATATGGTTTTGCATCAAAAAAACAAATTTTCTCTTTTTTCATGGTGTTTTTCCTTTAATTGTCAGTTGTTCTGTCAAAAGTTTTGTACTCTTAGCAGCCCTATTTTGTTTTAAATCAATGGGATACAGACTATTTAGTCTTATCCCTATGTTTTTGTTTTATTTCGGTCATCGGGGACGATGACCCTCCCTGTTAAAGCTGCAATCTAGCATTAACCTGCAAGGTTCACACGGGAGGAAGAACCCCTCCGTCCTCGTTCCTCGGACACCTCCCCTAAACAGGGCAGGAGCTAATACGTCATCGGCGTCCGCAATTAGAAAACTTTTAGTTTTCATATCT
>CAYTUX010000186.1:0-3653 GCA_964441455.1 uncultured Victivallales bacterium
ATTTTTTTCTTGTACATCCCCCCATACTTTTAATATATTGCAGCTATATATCAATAATCTTGCTCAGCGGTTGATCAAAGACTTATTGAGAAGTTACATTAATATTAGGTACATTCTTGGGTTTTATAGACAATACTCATAGAGCTATTGTTGATGTGGGACTAGCTTTTTTCACAATTTCAGCTGTATGGGCTTTTGCCATGGTATTTTTTCAAAATCGACGCTGGCACTGTTGCTATGCGGCACTTTTTACTTCAGGTGCTTTTTTGTGCAAAGGTTTAATTGGTGTGATATTTATTGCTGTTGCATGGTCTGCAATGGTAATAATAACTATTTCCAATGGTAAAAAACAGACACAACTATTTAAGAGTCTTATTGTCCCGCATCTGACTGCATTAGGTATTTTAACAGCAATATGCGGAACATGGGTATGGGCATTATGGCATTTCGGTGGAAAGGATTTATGGTATGAGTGGTTTATGGTCAACCATGTTGGGCGATTAACAGGGACTGCTGTTGGAAAAGGACACTTTCGTCCTCAGTGGTACTACTATTTAGAGTCACTGTCATATTACATTATGCCATGGACTCCCGCACTAATTCTCAGCTTATATGCATTTGTTAAAAACATTAAAAAGAAAAAGTTTGTTAAACAAGATATTTTTATCCTGTTATGGATGGTACTGTCAGTTATAGCTCTATCAATTTCAGAAACAAAACGTGAACTTTATATCTTCCCCATTCTACCGGCATTTGCAGTACTTATAGCTGCATTTTTTCATAATCATCTGCTGAATCTACCTAAATGGTATGTTATATATAATAAAGTGCTGACTACAATTCTTGCAATCGTAACGGTTGCTTCAATAATTCCTTTCTTTGCATGGAAAATGATTGCTCCACAACTAAAATATGAACCTTTCGTTCCCCCTCATATATTATCTTGGCAATTTGCTGTTGTCATTATAAATATTGGCGTGCTGATTTACTATCTCAAGAAGAAAAAAGTGAAAAATCCTGTTGTGAATATGTCATGTTTGACATGCTTCGCATTTATTGGTTTGTTGACAATACTTCCATACTTTGTCGAAGGACGAAAGAATATGGAACTGACTCTCAAACCTTTTATGGAGGAGATAGAAAAAATTGACCGTAGTCAAATTGCAGGATGGAATTTCTCTGAAACAATGCTCGCCGGATTCTATATGTACTTTGACTGGTCAATGCCACAGCTAATCAATACAGATCCGGAAACATTTGCATCAGAAATGGATGTTGAAAAATTGCAGAATATAATTAACGGAAAAGATGAAACTTACAAATACGTGATACTTGAAGGCATTAAAGAAGACGTTCTTTCAGATACTCTCGGACATAATAACTATAAAATATTAGCTGATAGAAATAAAATCAAAAAGTATAAAAGAAACTTAATACTGATTGAGGGCAAAAACTTACAGCTTAGGTGAACTTGATGACAATCGTCAGCAAAATAAGATTTAGGGTGTTAAAAAGAATATGCATAGTTATTGGAACAACAATGCTGCCTGACTTGAGATACGCCAGTGATAATCCGCAGCCTAAAATAAATATCGGCATGAAAGATGGAATATGTCCATGTATTCCGGCAAATATTGCTGATACAGCAAATACAGCAACAGGTATACCGGCGTATTTCAATACATAAGGAAAAAGTATTCCCCTGAAAATCAGCTCCTCAAAAATCGGACCAATAAAAATTGCAATAAATGCAATATAAATATTTATGACTATTGAATCACTCTTTGCAAAAGCAGTTAGAATCTCCTGTGGTTGCACATCATAACCAAAGTGCTTTAAAACGAGACTGCTGATAAGACTGGCAGCCATAACAGGTGCAATGATCCTTATAAAACATAAACAGCCGTATCTTATATCTTTTGCTATATTATTATATATATTAGCTGGATGATAGATAAACTTTCTGTGAAGCTTAGTTACAAATAGCACACATAAAAAAAATCCCGGCAAATGTACAAAGAGAAAGTTACTGGAAAGATAAAATGAATATTCAATAATTGAAAGTTGATCGCTGTTTGATACATTTGCCTCACCCAAAGAGCGGATTATGTATGTAGGAATCAATCCGGCTAAGTAACTTGCAACAGTAAAAAAGATGATAATAAAAACAATATCCGCACCTGCCCAGTTGTTCAATAACATAGGTGAACGCTTTAAATGTCTGCTTATCTTCTCCCTGTCAAGAATCAGCTGCATAAAAGCAGCTAGTGCAAAAAATGCCGATAACAACAAAAACAGAAAAATTATTACTAGTAATGTTTTGTATATATTCATACTTTAACTTAAAAAAAAAGCGAGTTGTCAGACAACTCGCCTATTAATAAATTACAGATTATTAAAATTCTCAATCTGAGAAAGCCTCATCAAAAACTCTATCTGACTTAGGAAAATCAATGCTTTTAACGAATTCACATGCTTCAGCTGCGCCAAATGCTCTATCCATTGCGGCATCTTCCCACTCCACAGAAAGAGGACCGGTGTAATCAATAAAGTTCAACGCTCTGATAATTGCTTCAAAATCAATTTCACCTCTTCCAAGACTTCGGAAGTCCCATCCTCTTCCCGGCTGACCAAAGTTCAGATGTGATGACAAAATACCACTCTTACCATCCGCAGTGATAATTGCATCTTTCATATGTACATGATAAATTCTGTCAAAAAATTCATCAATGAATCTTACAGGATCGACCAGTTGCCAATGCAGATGACTTGGATCAAAGTTAAAACCAAATGCTTCACGATAATCTACAGCATCTAAAGCTCTTTCAGCTGTAACAATGTCAAATGCAATCTCTGTAGGATGAACCTCAAGAGCAAACTTTACTCCGCAATCATCAAACACATCAAATATAGGATTCCACATCTCTGCAAAATACTTGAATCCATCCTCAATCATCTGCTCGGAAACAGGTGGAAAACTGTACAACAGATGCCAGATTGATGAACCTGTAAAACCATTTACAACCGGTACTCCAAGATTTTTTGCTGCTTTTGCTGTTTTCTTCATTGTTTCAACAGCCCATGCTCTTTTTGCTTCAGCATCTCCCGCACATTCAGCCGGTGCAAAACCATCCGATCTTGAGTCATTATTCAGATCACAAACAAGCTGACCTGCCAAATGATGACTGATTGAATAGATATTCAATCCTGAATCAGTAAGAATCTTTCTTTGAGAATCAACATATTTAGGATCACTTACTGCTTGTTCAACATCAAAGTGATCTCCCCAACATGCAAGCTCTAAACCATCATATCCCCAATCTGCTGCCATTGGTGCAAGCTCTTTTATAGGAATATCTGCAAATTGCCCTGTGAATAGTGTTACTGGTCTAGCCATTTTAAAACCTTTCTGTTTAATATCAATTTATAATGAATAATAATATTAAAAATGTAAAAAAATTACAAGCCTTTTTCTATATTTAATACTAATGCCTGTTTTTACGCTTGGAAGCCTTTTTCGGTCAGCGGGGACGTATTAGCCCCCCCCCTTGCTAAGGGGAGGTGTCCGAGACACGACAAAGGAAGTGAGGCTGGAGCCTGCGACAGCAATGGAACGTAGTGTAATGTCCTACCGAGGACGGAGGGGTTCTTCC
>CAYTUX010000187.1:0-15158 GCA_964441455.1 uncultured Victivallales bacterium
GCTACCAAAAAAGCAATTAACTCTGCAATTATCATCAAAACACTTTATGTTTGGTAGCTGGATCGGCGTCCGCTGAAACTAATTTTTTAATTTATCACCAAAAAAATGATAAAACAATAATTCAAACCTTAATTTAATTGAACGAAATACATGTTTGTCAACAGAAATTTTTATTATTCGGAATATTTCTTAATTTTTAAGGTTGATTTATTTCTTGGATCATCCGCCTGCGTTCCTATGGCGGGGCAATAAGAGCCAACTATATATTTTTTCAAAAACCATTATTTGCAAGTAGCGTCCGATCTGTTTTATTAAATAAGTATTATAAACACTAACTAAAAATCAAAAAAGTCATCTTTAATAGGTTTATGGTCATTTATAAGTGTCACATCCAGCGCATCGACAAAGTGAAAATCACCTGAGAATGAATAAAGCCTTCCGTTTCTCATTTTGATCTGGAGTCTGATGACTTTATTTTTCAACGAACTCATATCATTTTCAGATTTCCAGGTAAGTTTTTGAGATATGCTATCAATATTCTTAAAAGCCACACAGTCGTCAAAGGTAAATCCTTCAATCGGTTTGGAAAAAAGGTCGGTGATTTGATAGAGCATATCACCATGCGGGACTTGAATATTGGCAAAAATCTCCAACTCTTTCATGACCAATGGCTTTGTCGTGAATTCACCCCAATGACCGCATGATGACAAATAGGTGAACCCATCTTTCCTAAGCTTATGCATGATAATTGAACTTGCTGGCACTTCCCCTTTTCTGACAAATTGTTTATCTGTATTCTGGTGGTGAAGATCCATCGTTGATGCTGAATAAATTCTCAATTCCTCATCCGTTTCAATCATTATTGTCGGATAAACAACTCCACTTCCAGGTAAGTCTGGATCACTATTTTTGATAAACGGTTCTCTAAACATTCGCTGAAAATGTTTCCCATCGAAACTATATGTCAACTGCGAATCAATATATCCGTATAGTTGATTGAAACGATCAAGTGTTTCTGAATTCCCGAATTTCGCCATCCACAGGAATCCGATATAATAATTTTTATAATGTGATACCGGCATACCATAAAATTGCATTAATGGAGGGTCTGAAACATCGGGTTGCATAATCAATTCTGGTGCAGACCACTCACGAGCGTCATCACTGGTGATAACTGCAATGCGTCTATCTCCCCATCCTGGCCTGGTTACCATTGTATGGGTCTCAGTCTGATGATTATAGAAACAGGCCAAAGGAGGATCTGGATGCCATGCGGGATAATTGAAATTCACATCTTTTTCGAGTTCCCAGTTCAGTCCATCTTCAGAACCGAATAAAAGGTTGTCAGCCATGTATGGTTTTATTCCTTCACCAGTTACCAATTCATGAAACATGCTGTTTTTGTCATGTTTAGCACGTTCTGCGGCGGGACCGCCTCTCTGGATGCAGTAGAATTTAAAAGGTTTACCATCTTTTGCTGCTGGATCCAAATAGATCGGTCCTCCATTGGCAGATGGTACTGTAAATATATGATTCGGAGCATATTTCTCACCGCCGGGATCAATATCACTGCAATCAGAAGGTTTCCAGTTTATGCCATCATCACTTTCTGCGGCCATCAGACACATAGGCAGACCTGAAATGAAGTAAAGCATTTTCCATTTTCCGCTCTCCTGGTAAATTGTCGGCCAGCAACCAAGATAATCAAAGGTCGGATCCGCGTAAGCCGATTCAGGAACCAGTTCAGGCTCACCCTGTTTTATTTCCATATTACTCTGACCTTCAAAGTGCCACCAGTCAAAAAACATCCATGTTTTCATAATTTACTTCCCTATATGTTTTGTGGTATGCCGATATCCAAATATATGACATTTATTTTATCTCTGTTTTCTATTTCCACCTCTATGTCATTCTGTCCAATGTTAATAAATTCCTCTGGAAGAATCCAGGCGCGCCGATGATTTTGAGGGCTAATCATTGAATCAAAGGGATTGCCGAAAAATCGTGAAGTATCCGGAGTTAATTCAAGTAGCTTTCCATTAAATTTCAAGGTGATGATATGTTTTGGAGCAAGCTCTTGTTTTGTATGAAGACGCAAGCGGCAGGGTGCATTTATGATAGCCTGTTTGCTACTTGCTTCTTTCCTCTTTGTCGGAAACATTTCCAAATTAAAGTTGACAGGTTCACCAGCTATGAGCTCCTTTGGCAATTGTTTTTTGTAAATTGTTCCGGCAAGCATATAATACTGGCTTTGCCGTGAAAGAAACTCGGTGTCATTTAGCTTTGAAAGAACATGAAATGGCGGCTCCATAACAGGGAGATCCTCTTTGTGTCCCATTCTATAGTAGACGAAGTTGAAAAGGCTGACTCCGTCTGCTCCGCTTTTATTTGCCAGTAGTGCCGTTGTATAGAACTGGTGGTCGCTGGTTCGCGGGTTACCATTTGTGCCGTATAACCCCGAATTCAAGAAATAGGGATACCTGGCGGTAGAATGTGTCATCTCGAGATATATTGCCGCATCGGGAACAAGCGTTCTAACAGAAGCGACATCTGTTGTTTGTGTAGTGTGATACCAGCCTGACAGGTTGAACATGTCAACGCCTGCTTCACTTAGCCGCTTGACATCCAGACCGATTTCCGGATGGGATTTCAGTTCCAGGGGAATGCGAACACATAGGTGTCGACGTTTTCCATCCGGACAGTTGCGGTCAATCGCAGCACGAACCTTTTTGATGAAATCTGTGACGATGTCAATCCTCGTTGCATTATCTATTTCTCCATCACGAAACAAGTGATTGTCCCGCAGAAAATCCAATTCAAGTCCTGCTAAATCGTATTTTTCAGCTAGTTCGGTCAACAATGCTAATTTGTATGCTCTGACTTCTGGAACGGCCCAATTCATACCACGTACAGGGTAGTAACCCTCTTTGCTGGTATGCTCGGGCTCGATATGCCATTCAGGATGTTCAACGTAGAAACGACAGGACACGATTGATCTCAGATTTTTCAGCACATATTGTTCCTGATGGTGAACATCATTAATTCGCAGGCTTACGAATGGCGCCATGCCGTGCTTCTTACAGGAGTCAACAAGCACTTGAACCATGTCTCCGCCGTTTTTCACATAGGTCTCGTAGCCACCGAGACCGGACATGGCTTCAAGTTTGATGCCGGTACGTTCCTCCCACCATTCGTAGAAATCCGGTTCGACCTCGCTTTGCCACCATGGAACCCAGCCCATACCGGGACTCAACATATAGGCGTCAACCCCTGTGTTCGCCACTTCGTCAATAGATGCGACAAGCATGCTTTCCTTGAATGGTTCCCCATCTTCGTGCCAGGGGCTAACTACAGTGCAAGTGTTTGTAGTGTCGTTGTTGTAGATGAGTTTAAACGGTGCCTTCTTTTTCATTTTGTTGTCCTTTACTGTTGTTTATGAGCTTCCTGCATTTTTTTCACTAATGTTTTTTCTTGGTCGTTATCTGATGCCAACAAGCCAATTCTGGCAAACAGGGGTTTATATCCTGCGGACTCATTGAACTGATTTTTTTAATTTAATATTTTCCAACTTCCTTCACCATTTCAACAATTTCTCTGAAGTCTTCCAGGCTTACATTTGATGGTGTCGAATGGTCAGTTGAGAAAATAAATCCACCTTTTATTTTCAGTATCGGCAATGTTTTCTCGACCGCTTCTTTCATTTTATCCAGATCGTACCACAGTAATGCGCTATATCCGCCGTGCATAAGAAGTTTGTCTCCAAATTCTTCTTTCAGTTTCAGCGGATCAACTCCCGCCTTTACTTCGATAGGGTTAAGGCCGTCAAGACCCATCCCGACAAGTTCAGGAATAAACGGGCGGACATCTCCACAGGAGTGCATATATGCTTTTATTCCTTTTTCATGAGCCCATTCTATAGCTTGTTTATGTATGGGTTTGAGAAGTTCTCGATACATATCCAGAGAGAAAAACTGGTTGAACTTGTACCCCATGTCATCCGGCCAGCGAAGTGCATCGAAATGAAACCCGGCATCCCATACCGCATCAAAGAGTTTAAAATTCAGATCCATTTGTGTCTGCCACATGTCGACAAGCCATTCGGGGTTTTCAATCAGTGCGAAGAGAACTCTTTCTGTGCCGACAACTTGACCATGAGTTATATCAAAACCAAAGCGTGCGCCGGCCTGTATCCAAGCACCATCTTTGCGCCAGTTATCCCAGTTCTTTTCGAGCTGAGTCCAGTTTATTCTATCTCTTGAGAACAACATTCTGGATTTTGCTTCCGGCCAGTCGTCCGGAGTCTTAATTCTTGCATCGATCATTTGCGGAACCGACTCGCTGTCCTTGAAATTTTTCAGCGTGGTTCCCCATGAAGTCGTATATGTCTTGTATTCATCGTTGTCCTCGAGCATTACTGTTGGGAATCTCGGAGTGTTGTCAACTTCGAACTGAATTATTCTGTCCATGCCGAAGTAATCAATATAATCTCCTTTAAGTCCTTCTTTTTCCCATCTTTTTATTGTTGAGCGCCACGGCACCTCAAATATGGGAACACGGTCCGCTTCCTTGTGCTCAAACATTAACTTGATACGTTCATGTGTCTGCATTTATTTACTCCTTTTTATCCATATTGGTGAAGTCCAGACTATTTCGTTGTTTTTAAAAATTACACGGCAATACCAGAATTCTTCTTCTGTGTCAGGTTTTATCCGCCAAGTGTAATCAAGATCTAATCCATTTATAGACACTTGCTTGTATTCCTCCCCGTTCTTGACAATCTGCAGCTCATAAATTGGCTCAGCTGCTTTGACTTTGATTTTGAATTGAGTATTGTCACATTTCACAGAGCTTCCCATCGGGGATTCGTTGCAGGTGAAATTTGCTGTTGCGATAAGCCCTGTTGTAGCAAAAGTTCGTTTTGCCATAAAAGCCTCATAGAGACTTTTGCGAGTAAGGTCTTTCACGATAAGTCCTGCAAGTGCCGTGCCGGAATGCTCCCCACCACCGATGAATCCAAATTTTTTTCCTTTCTGCAACCAGTCGGCACAGAATTTGCCTTCAAAGCTGTCAAAATTGTTCACTCCCGGAGCTCCCGGTTTTTCATAGGAACCTCTAGTCGTTTGAAATACTTCAACTACAGGTGCCATTTCTGTATCCATAATTTCCCATTGGAATGGATGCCAGACATCCGCCATGTGATGCGGGATGGTAATGATTTTTCGACCCTTAAAAGTTTCCCATATCTTTTTGAGAGAGCCTCCTTTGCAATCCTGATCGAATGGAGTGTAAAATTCGAGATCACCATCTTCTTCAAGATACAAAACATCAATATGACCATAGGGCCCATCTTCACGCTTGAGAGATCCCGTCCCTGTCCACTCGTAAGCTGGAATAGCGACGAAGTGCCCGGGAAAATAATAGTACTCAGCCAATTTTCTGTTAAACAGCATTTCCATATGCCACATGTTGAAAACGTGATCTGTTATTCCTGCGAAATCCGCATGCTGTACATCTTGTATGAAGCGATAGTTCATATTAGGACATTTGTTGGTAAATCTGCCACAGTTTGAAACAAAACTGTGGATATGGGTCTGCCCAAAGGCGATTTGATACTCCTGCGCGCTCTTGTCCACTTGCGGCTCCTCCATTGATGGACCATGACATGGGGTTAAAACAAAAGGATACAGTTTGTAGTCAACCACTTCTGTCGCCTTGAGTTCAAATTCTATAAAACCACACCCAACTTGTCCTTTGTCGTCAAACCATTCTCCAACATTCCCCGGTCCTGTCGAACGGTTGTCTTCGGTAAAGGCAATATTAAGGTGTCTTCCCTCGGTGTTGTAGGTAATCGGCATATCGAAATGTGCACGCTTTATGAGAGGGATCGGTTTTGACCAGAAATCGTTGTTCAAAACGGTCATGGAAAGTGCTGGATAGTTCCGCCATGGATCTTTATTGCGGTTCAATTCCGAATTGGTCAATGGTTCATCATCATTTTCAAATTCAGGAGTTTGATCATAATCATGTTGTCTGTAGAGCAGTATCGCCCTTCCTTCGGCATCCTCCATAACGACACTATGATGACTGTTCAGCGTGTAGGGTACAGCCGTATCTTTTACGGTAAATCCTCCTCGCATTCCATCTGAAAAACTTTTTGGAACAGACCAAAGACGGTCTTCTGTAAAAACACCCACATTGACAATGCCGTAACTGTTGTAGAAATCATTTTGGGCTTTTCTTCTGAAGTGCTGCACAAAAGTGTAATCAAGCTGTCCAAACTGAGTGAAAAGTTCATTTATAACGGCACCATAATGAGTATATGAATACCAGACACCACCATCTTTTCTCGGATAAATAGAAGGATAGACACATGCGTTTGACTTGTTGCTGACTCTTCTTTCTGTTCCGCAGGGAACTCCCTTCTTGTCAGTTTTTTGTAGCATGATCCTGTAGTTTCCCTCGATAAATGCGCAATATATCACGTGGACTTTTCCATCTTTATCCACAGCCACCGCGGGATCGTATGAATTATTCTTTGAATCAGTTATGTCAATTATTTCATCCAGTTCTTCACCATTAATCTTCGCCAATCGTATTTTGGTCTTCCTGTTTATTCTTTCTTCCCATGTCAACCAGATTGTGTCTCCATCTAAAAAACATGAAAGAGACATTGGTCTTCCGGCGGAAGAGGGAATAATTTGAATCTGTTCAAAAGTGTTGTCGGATTTGATTTTTGAAGATTTTAATTTCCATTTATTTTCTTCCTGTTCAACCCAGAAGAGCATTGGACCTGCAAGCATAGGACTCAATATATAGGTATTTCGTGCAAGAGTTATGGCAGGTGAATCATTATCCTTTTTGTATATGAGGTTTTCCCTCTTGCCATTAACCTCTAGGTATGCAATAGCTTCGCTTCCTGCTTTTTTATCCATGACGGTGCAATAGCATTCATTATGGTGTCTGTTAGATCTTGCATAAATACGTTTTTGTGTGAATGAAAATTCCATTATCTTATATTCTTTTTTAGTTTTATAAAGAATCAAGCATAAATTATCGAATTTCGATTAGCTTAAAACTCCTCTATTTTTATCTCTTTTTCAATTGCCTTTGCTACCTGACTACCGACTTTCTTTGCTGCAGCTTCATTGAGGTGTATCCCATACGGATCGAATCTCCCAAAAGTATTACATTTTTCATTTTAGTTATTTCTTCTTTTGTAATAATTCATCTTTAACTCTTTTTGAATCAAGGCAACGTCAACCTTATTTACAGAAACATTGCCAGCAGAAGCAACTGCGGCAGCGGTACCTGCCGCCTGTCCGATAACCATTGTGTTGACCATGACTCTTAAAGTCCATGGGTTTTCAGAACTGATGCTTCTTCCGGAACCCATGATTAAACCGTCAATCTTTTTGGGGATCAAGCAGCGGTATGGTAGATCCGTTGTGTCTTCTGACATAACCTGAACTCCCCAAGCTTTTTCACCCGGGTGCATAACCTTATGTTCATAGGCAACAAATTGACCGACAGCATCATCAAATCGAACTCCGGGTTTGAACATATCCTTTTTGTAAATGAAATCCCCGTCGAGCCAGCGTGAAGATCTGACACCAAGATTGGCAGCTACACCTGCAACAAACGATTTTTCAAATCCAGGCAGATATTTTTTATATACTTCCGCCACCTTAAAGGCCATTCTGCGCCCGTCATTTATACTCTGTGTTATCTTATTGATGTCAAGTCCATCAAAATGAGTGAATCCTGTAACTACATGCACAATTCCAGTCTGTTTCATTCCATGCATCTGGCAGGCATCAGTCGTGTCATGTATGCCTACTGATGCTGGCAAATCACCACTTTCGACTGCCTTTTTGAAAGCATCCATCTGCATCCCTCCGCCATGTGGAAACAGAAATGTTCCGCACTCGTCATACTGAGCTAAAGCTTCTTCAAGAGTCCATTCTACATCCATCATTTCCGGATATAGATCAGGATGTTTCCTGAAATAATCGATAAAAGCGTCGACGTCCACATTGCCCAATCTGAAACAAAGACTGTGTTTTCCTTTATCTTTTTCCGGAATATGAACTGGAGCACCGGCCAAATATGCGATATCCGCATCTCCTGTTGAATCGACAATATTCTTTGCCGGTAAGGCTTCCCGTCCAGACTTGCTTTCAATGATAACTCCTTTAAGAATATTATCTTCAACAATGGTATCTGAAACAACTGTATCCAGCAGAATATCCACTCCGGCTTTTTCCAGCATTTGCTGCAATACCAATTTGCCTAATTCTACATCATAAATGATATGTCCTTTATGCTTATGCCATTTTTTGCCAAAGCCCATAGCATCTGCCAAATTATCAGCAATTTCCACAGGAATGCCATTCACTCCCAGTTTATGCTCAGACGTATAATAACAATTAAAAATACTGCAGCACATTCCGGCAGTAGCCACACCACCAACAAAAGTATTGCGTTCAATTAATAATGTTTTTGCGCCTGCTCTAACTGATGCGATTGCCGCAGCGATTCCACCAAGGCCACCTCCGGCTACGATAACATCATATTCTTTTCTAACTGGAACTTCTCGTTCTTCTTCTCTAATCGTTTGTCGAGTAGACATATTATTGTTTCCTTTAATTTTTTAAGGGTGCTGTCAAAAATGTTTAACATTTATTTTTCCGGAATTGCAGCAGCCCAATAAATGACATCGTGACGGTTGTAATCAAAAGCAAAATGAATGGTTTGTTCATCTTCACTCAGCACGCCGTCCGGGTATGCCAGCATTCCTGGGAAATCTGTTAAAATCCGTTTGTATGACCAGGTTTTCATTTCGTCATCTGATATCCAGACGGCCAGCGGGTTACGGTGAACAGCGCACTGCTGTCTGCTATTTGGATGATTTGTGGCAGAGTTAGGGTTATGCAACAGAACAATTCTGCCATCACTTAATTTGAATAGCTTAAATTTGGTTCCTGGATTGGGAATATCGGTGTTTTCAAACGGTGTCCAGCTTCTACCCTTATCATCAGAGGTGCTCTTCATCAGACATCCAGAACCATCAGATCGAACCAGCATTACCAGCTTTTCACCAGCAAGTTCGACAACCATATTTTCCGCCCAGCCATTAGCACCGGTGGTTGATTCTGAAACCTGCCAGTTTTTTCCCTTATCGTCCGAAATAAGAACACCATTGAAAGGATTTTGCATAGAGCCATCATCACCCACGGGCTTATCCCATTCAATTTCTTCATATCTCTGATAAGGTAGCAACCATTCACCCCAGGATGTTTTTATCATTGTCCTGAAATAAGCCCTACGTGGCATTTGAATTATGGACTCTGGTTCTGACCACGTTTTTGCGTTATCATCACTGGTGATAATCCAGTTTTCCCATTTGTCAAAACGTCCCTGATGTGTATGAATAAAAAGTGTGATTCTACCATCCTGAACAATTGCTTCTGAAAGAAGACAAGCTCCTCCTGGATTTCGAAATACAACTTCAATATCCTTGTTCCAGACATTTTCCGGATCATTTGAACGTATAAGCCCAATGTAATTATCCGGATGCGGTTCCACTGGACCGCCTGTCAAAAAGAAAATAGCATAGTCACCATTTGGCAGGATTCTCAATGTTGAGTCACAACAACAGTGATCCGGGGGACACCCTTTGTAAGCAAGTTGATATTTGTCTGCATTCATGATTTGTTCTCCTATAATGTGATTTTTTATTCTGTTATTTTTGCGCCATGCTCTTTGAGCAATGCCCTGATTTTATTTATATCGATATCTCGAGATGGTATATTATTTTTCACACCCAATGCGGCTGCGGCACCGACTACCTGACCCATAGCCATGCATGATGGCTCCACTCGCAGTGCAGAATTGGCCAGTCGATCACTTGAAAGACATCGTCCGGCAACAAGTAAATGACGTGACCCCTTAGGAATTAAAGCACCAAAAGGGATTGTAGGTATTATACCTGGTTTGAGAAATTCCTTGTGCCCGCCTTCATCCGTGTGAAGGTCTACAAAAAAGATGGAGTAGCAAAGCGCATCATCAAATACTCGACCATTAATATAATCCTCATATGTAATAGTTTTCTCTCCAACAATCCTATATGTTTCTCGGATACCAGTCATTGGTGCCATCCATTCAATGCTGGTGTTCTCACAGCCGGGAATCGATTTAATAAACTTCAAGAGTCGCAGTAAGGACTGTCTACCGGCAATATTGGCATCAGACTGGGTCTGAGAAGTGCTTGAATCAGCTCCGAAAATATGTTGCTGATTCATACCACGAGCATGTAAAAATTTTGAAAACGAGTTTGAATCCATACCGGAATAGTCCCCAGGACATAAGCGAGCATCTGCCATAGCAGCCTGATAGCGTTGGTCAATATCATCAAAGTCCAATGTACTCACATCGTAGCCCTGCAGTTGGAAACGCAGAGTACCAGGTTGCCGTATATCAGCTTTTTCACGAGCAAACCCTAACATGCCTACAATATCTGCATCGCCAGTGCAGTCAATTAGCTCCCTGCACTTTACTTTCCTTTTCAGTCCTTTTCCTACACAGGTAACAAGCCAATCATCATCTTCCTGAATTATCTCCGTAACAACTTCATGGTAGTGAATAACAACACCTGCCTCTAACATTTTCTTTTCAGACAGTACGGCATATACATAAGGATTTAAAGGAATATAATGATCGGGACGCCCCTGAGGGGGGGCGTCTTTATCAGGCATTGACTCAAAGGAAAAAGTTTTTGTTTCTTCAACGAGTTTCCAGCCTATTCCATCAATTAACCTTTCTCCCCAAGCATGAAAATAGCCAGGAGCCGATACTCTACTATTGGTAATAGTCCCACCGGGTTGCCCTGTCATTTCAATAACCGTAACCCTGACTCCGGCACGCGCAGCCTGAATTGCTGCGACAACTCCAGCAGTTCCGGCACCAATCACTAACACATCTGTTTTTTCAACTAATGATGACATATCCGAAAAATTTCTATAATCTAATGGCATTATAATGTTTTTCTAATTTACGATTTAAGATTTATTTGCAATAGATAATGCACTTCGTGCAGCTTCATTTAAAAATACGGTATCAACTCCGATAGCAATAAAGGTAAAACCGTCATGAATTGCTGTCTGGATACTTTCAGGAGTTGGAATAACAACATGTAAACCGGCTGCTTTTTCTGCTTTTTTGCACGCCTCTACAACTTTTTTACAGGCTTCCTGGATTATAGGATCTCCGGTTTGCCCCGGAACTCCATAAGAGCCACTCATATCATACGGTCCGATAAAAACACCATCAACTCCATCCACTGCGAGAATTTCATCAATATTATCAACTGCTTCTTTGGACTCAATCATAACCACGACGGCAATATCATCATTGGCGGATTCTGCGTATTTCGAAAAATCAACGCCCCAGTTGTTTCCTCTATGAAATGCAAAACCACGCACGCCTTGAGGTGGGTATTTTGCTGCTCTAACAGCATGTTCAGCTTCTTCAGCCGTGTTGACCAAAGGAACGATGACTCCCTCCGCTCCCATATCCAGCATCTGCCGGATCGCCAAGGTATCATTTTCCCTAACACGCACCATTGGAACGGCACCACGTCCATGCATACCCCGTGCCAGATTCGCAAATTCAGCCAAACCTATGTCTGTATGTTCACAGTCTGCCGCAATCCAGTCGAAGCCGACATTCGCCAATACTTCAGCTACAGTCGGGTGACCAATTTGTATCCAGGTTCCAACTGTTACAGTTCTATCTAATAATGCTTGTCTTACAGCGTTTTTTGTCATTTATTTCTCCTGTTTTTATGGCTTCTTTTGAATGGACTGCCAAGCATCTGCTTGGCTCTTAATGCCGACCAGACGGTCGGTCTGCCAGGTATGGCAACTATACTAAATGCCAGGCTTTTTCTAATCGATCAAAGCCGTCTGTAATAGTTTCTTCAACTGTCTTCCCCGGCCATGGAGTCATTTCTATGACCATATTTCCTCGATTATCTTTATCAAGGAATCCAACATCCAGCAATAAACGTAAAATTTCAGTCATTTCATGAATATCAATTTCACCCCCGGGATAACCGGCCGGAGGATGCGTATCTCCGTAACGGGGATGCGATTTATCTTTTAACACACAGTTCCCAAGATGAATTCGTTTCAGATAGGGAGCTGTTGTTTTTATGGCATGTTCAAAAGACTCACCCATAAGCGGGAGATGTGCTACATCCAGTTCGATTCCAAAATTATCAATTTCAGGTTCAAGATCACGAATTAACGAGACACATTTCTCTGTCGGTCCGAAAAGAAATTTTTTATCAATTTTAGTATCAAATGGTTCCAGCATTGCAATAATTCCATGTGGCTTTAATTCTCTGCACAACCATTTGCATAAGTTTATGAAAGCACAATAATCTGCCTCGGTAGCATTCTCTGGAGATGGACCACCAGATGCAAAAATAAATCCTGTTGCACCAATCTGAACAGCCTGTTCAATCATATCTTTGATAAGCATCTTTATCTGCGCTTGCTGAATTAGCGATGGATCTGTTAAAGCCAGCTTGCGTAGCGGAAACAGATGTATAGCAAAGGTGATATCTTTTTTATTACTTTCCCTGATCAATGGAATCAATTTCTGACGGCGTTCCTCTCCATAAGGAAGACAGCAGTCAAAAGTTTCTATGTCATCGCGTTTTAAAAATTCAATAAGTGTTTCTGTATGGTTGTCCGGATCAAATGTGCATTCAGGGTAAAGCATGTGATGGACCAGTCCTAGCCTAGCGTATTCTCTAATGTCACAATTCATTGTATTGCCTCCTGTGTTTCTAATTTCATCTGCCAGTACTGAGCCCAGCATTCAGTAACTGTTTCCCCCTTAATTATGATTTCATCCCCGCAACCGAAAAGTTCACGGAACTTATTCAGATACGGACCTGGATTGAATACTACTTTTAGTTCCGGGTTGGTAATTTTCCATGGTTTTGAGTCGGGAGTATTTTTGACTATGGTGGCTGCCGCTTCACGAATCATTCCTGCAGTTCGTTTTGCTGAAGGGCATGCGCCACCATCGGCTGACAATGATTCTTTTACACTCACTCCTACAATACCAGGAACGATAGTTTCGGCTTCTTTGACTCCGGCTGAGTCAGCAGTAATCATCATTAGTGGAACGCCCCAGTCTCCGGCAATAGCGGTTTCTAACCCAATTTCACCTACTGACACTCCATTAAGTATCAAATCTTTGATATCAGGTTCATAACTGTGATGCAGTAACTCACCCGTATTGCGCTTGGAATGGAATCCCAATAATATTAATCCTTCAAATGAGGCATCCAATCCACCCGCCCAATCAGCCTTATATGGTGGTTTGCCACAAATAGCAGTAACGTTTTCAGGCAGTTCATCAATATCAATATTCCTGCCGTAATAATGTTCATCATAAATAACTATTTCGTCGGCGCCGGCATCATTTAGTCCGTTAATCAATGCCAGAAGATCAGACATAAACATTCTCTGTCCAAAAGCAAATTCCGCTTTTCCCGGTTCAGCCTGTTCATAACTGACGACTCCTGTTACGCCTTCAATATCACATCTAATCATATATTTATTCATTCTCTAAAGCTTCCAATTCATTCTTCATTCCATTCCTAATATGTTCACGTACAGCATTTATTGAATCATCGTGATTCAAATCAAAAATGCTTTTTGCTAAATTGTAATGTAATTTTGGGAATGTTCTCTTGTTTTTTTCCCAGCCATATTTTGCATTCCATAACATTAGATTCGTTATATTTAATTGTTTCAACAAGTCGACTAGCAATGGACTATGACTGAATTCAGCAATTGCCAAATGAAAATTCTTATGAGCTTCGGCAAATTCTTTGATAGCGCCCTTTGACTCTCTAGAGACTGCATCACAGATTCTGCCAAAATTCTCAAGTCTTGTTCTGGCTTTAGGTGAACACTCTTCAATAATCCGTTCAACAGCACCAACTTCCAGTAATTCTCGCACAAAATAACGATCCCTAATTCGCTCCGCTGTCACTTTCGGAATCCGTACCCCCCATTTCGGAATATTCTCAATTAATCCTTCAGCTTCCAGACGACGCAAAGAATTCCTGACTGTTGCTACCGCAGTACCGGTCATTTCAGCTAACTTTCGCTGCGGCAAAAACTCTCCCTCCGGTAACTCACCATCTAAAATCAGATTTTTTAACGTCTCATATGCCTTGTCTTCAATGGTTT
This sequence comes from uncultured Victivallales bacterium, assembly GCA_964441455.1. Lineage (GTDB taxonomy): Bacteria > Verrucomicrobiota > Kiritimatiellia > JAQICX01 > JAQICX01 > JAQICX01. The sequence continues at coordinate 14,274 of CAYTUX010000187.1, forward strand.
TTATCATAAAAATATATCTTTCTCTTAAAATTGTTCGCACGGTTCGCACAATACAAAAAAAATCACATGTTTGTCAACAGAAATTTTTATTATTCGGAATATTTCTTAATTTTACGGTTGCTGTATTTCTCAGCTGTCGAGTAGACATAATATGGTTGTCTTCCTTTAGATTTTATTTGTTTTCTCTGTTGTCTCCACCTTTTCAGTATGTGGAGTGCCACCATATTTAACAGGACGGGGGCACGCACGCGGGAATGGGTTGGAACAATCCCAAGCCGACTTACGGTAGTGAAAATAACCCGACGACAGCAGGAAGCGAGGGCAGCGCGTATGCGAAAAGTACACCCGGCGGCGGCGTGGTCTGGGTTGAAGCCGCCGGCGACATTGTGATCGACGGCATCGTAACAGCTGATGGGGAGCACTACGACCAGAACAACAGCGGCACCGGTGCCAGCGTACGATTTGTATCATCCTCGACGACGTGTTCATGAAGTCCTTCAGGACAAAGCACAGCCAGTCCACCCTCGTTGTCGGCAATGGCAAACACGCTGTGGTGAGGCCGCTCAATTGGATCCGGCTCTTTGTAGTGCGACGATCCGGGATCAATCGCCACGGGTCGCTCGACCCAGGCGAAGGGCTGATCAGACCAATAGGTGTCGCTTGCAATGCCGGACGGAAACAGAACCTGCAAACGATGATCGCATGCTGTGTTGTGGACTTGCGTTGAGACGTGCAGCATGGGATCACCCATGCGCAGCGTCAGAAAGTCAATGAGAGACCGTCCAAATTTGTGTGAAGGATTTTTAAGAAACCACCTTAATCACCAAATTGTTTTATTATTATTTCTACTTTAGAGACTTTCTGATTTTTTTAAAATTATATCAG
>CAYTUX010000188.1:0-8650 GCA_964441455.1 uncultured Victivallales bacterium
TTTTCACTGTTTATCACCCAAAAAGGTGAAAATCAAAAAGTAACTCATTGATTTTATTAATTAAAACTCATGCTTACATCATTAACCAGAAATCTAAGGGTAATTTTCCTGTTTTTCCGGTTAAACACCCTTTTTGGCGGGGTCACGGACCCCGACCCTACAGTTGCTGATGCTGCAATAAAATCTAAATGGTTGATTGCAAATGTTTTATGTAGGATCGGGGTGCTTCACCCCGCCAAAAGAAGTTTTGATGTTATTCTTCTTTTTTCTTTTCTTCAGGAACATTCAGTTTTATATGAAGTTCTCTTAACTGGCGAACAGACACATCGCCAGGAGCATTCATCATCAAGTCTTCTGCTTTCTGATTCATTGGGAATGCAATAACCTCTCTAATATTTTCTTCTCCGGATATGAGCATAACAAGTCGGTCGATGCCCGGTGCAATGCCTGCATGTGGAGGAGATCCAAGTTTAAAAGCTTTAATAAGAGCCCCAAATTTATCGTCAACAACATCTTTATCATATCCGGCAATTTCAAATGCCTTGTACATGATTTCAGGTTTGTGATTTCTTATGGCACCACTTGCCACTTCGCAACCGTTACAAACAATATCATATTGATATGCTAAAACCTCAAGAGGATTTTTATCTGTCAGATCTTTCATACCTCCTTGCGGCATTGAGAACGGGTTGTGGGAAAACTCTACAGTTTGCGTCTCTTCGTCAAGTTCAAACATTGGGAAGTCAACTATCCAGCAGAAGCGATATGAGTTTTTCTCAATAAGATCAAGATCTGCCCCAAGTTTAAGACGAATATTGCCGGCTATATCTGCGGCTTGTTTTTCTTTGTCACAAACAAAGAATACAACATCACCGGTTGATACACTGCAACGCTCTTCAAGAGCACTCATCTCTTCTTCACTCATGAACTTTGCAATTGGTCCTTTGATTGTTTCCGGTGTCCATGCAAGATAGGCCAGACCTTTTGAACCTATGGATTGAGCATAGTTTCCAAGCTTATCAAAAAAGCTTCTTGGTTGATCTGATATTGCTTTAACAGGAATTGCTCTTACAACGCCACCTTTTTTAACCGCACCACTAAATGCATTAAAACCTGATGTTACAAAAAGATCTGACACATCTGCAATTTCAATTGGAATTCTTAAATCAGGTTTATCTGAGCCATATTTTAACATTGATTCCTTGTAAGGAATCCGTTTGAATGGTTTTTCATCAACAGTTTTGTCTGCAAATTTTGTAAAAAGACTATGTAAAACATCTTCTACCACAGTAAAAACTTCATCTTGTGTTACGAATGACATTTCCATATCCAGCTGGTAATGTACTCCCGGTGAACGGTCGGCACGGGCATCTTCGTCTCGAAAACATGGTGCAATTTGGAAGTATTTATCAAAACCTGCCAGCATCAGCAGCTGCTTGTATTGCTGTGGAGACTGAGGAAGTGCATAAAATTTCCCGGGGTGGAGTCGACTTGGAACAAGGAAATCTCTGGCACCTTCCGGAGAACTACTTGTTAAGATTGGTGTTTCAAACTCTTTAAAGCCATGATCTTGAGTCATTTTTCTTCGAATTTCGCTGACAACATCAGATCTCAATATAATATTATTGTGAAGGCGTTCTCTTCTTAAATCCAGGAAGCGATATTTTAGTCTAAGTTCTTCTGATTCATCAGTTTGTCCTGCAATATATAGAGGCAGCACATCAGCAGCACTTTCAACAATAATGCTTTGAGCAACAACTTCAACTTCTCCTGTCGGCAGTTTTTGATTTATCAGGGAGTCTTCCCGCAGTTCAACTTTACCGACAATTGTTACAACGCTTTCCGGATGAATTTTCTGAGAAGATTCAAAAAAGTCTTTTTCCGGCTCTATAACAACTTGTATAATGCCGTAGTTATCTCTCAAGTCAAAAAACAGAAGGCTTCCGTGGTCTCTTTTTCTAAATACCCATCCGGAGAGTTTAACTTCTTCTCCTGCATTTTCTTTTCTAAGTTCTCCGCATGTATGTGTTCTATAAAGGTGCATAATTAATTCCTATATTTTTTTCTTTGAAAATCTATCTATAAATATCTATATTTTTTAAATCAATTTATCATTATATTATTATGATGCTGTGATTTAAAGAAAAAAGCATAAAAAAGATTATTTTTCTGTTTTTTTCGGTTGATTCATTTTTTGTAAAGTTAACAAAAGACTAATTTATTTTGTAGGATATTGATAATTTATGTTCCCATCAGAGGATATTTTCGGGCGAAAGTTATCAAAAAAAACAGTAAAAATGTTTAAAAACGAAAAAAAAGCTGTTTTTTTTGTATAGTTATTTGACATATTAGTCACAAAAGACTAACATGCGTTAAATTTGCAATTATATAATTACATAAAAGAATAGGAAATATTATGAAAAAAGAGTTAAAGACCGCTGTTGTATTTTGTACAACAAGCATGTTTGTATCATCAGCATTCGCATCTTTTGGTCTGGAGGATAAGCTTGATGTATCTGTTGATACGGGTGTTCGTTACACAGATAACAGAGATTCTTCTGAGTATAACGAAATATCTACAATGGATTATAATCTTGGATTGAATTTCGATGGTTTATTAAACTGGGGAATGTCTGAGTTATCTTATTTTGCCCAACCATCTCTTCGTTATAGAGAAAAACCTTCTGCATCTGAAAACTATACAAAACTTTTGGGAACTGTTGGTTTTGATTTCAGACACAGATTTTCTGAAGTTTTAACAATGTCACTTGACGATCGTTTTACATATACAGATGATCAGAGTGTTGATCGCCCGGGAACAGGAGAACAGGTCAGAGGAGATGAAAGTTATATTTTGAATGTAGCTGATTTTGATGTTGACTACTTCTTAAGTAGAGAGACGAAACTTAACGCTGGTTTAAATAATACAATTAAAAAATATAATGAAAAGGCTGTTGCTGACAGATCTGACAGAGTAAAGACAGGTGTTGATGCAAGTATTGCTCATCAGTTTTCAACAACAGCAGCTTGGGAAGGGATTATTGGTTATACAGCTTATGATTTGGCGTCAAAAGGATTACCTCAAAAACGTGATTTTGACTCTTTTTTAGCTGCAGTCGGCTTATATAATAATTTCACAGCACAATTTACAGCAGGTATCAAGGCTGGTGTTCAGTATCAGAATTATAAGGACTCAGAGATTGATTCAAACACATCCCCATATGCATCCATATGGGGAAAAGGTTACACAATTCCAAGTTTCAGATTGAATGGTGCCGTTACTCATGGAGTTACAGACGCAGCTGATTATCCTTTTACATCTATTGAATACTCAAGAGTATCTTTGACTATAAATTGGGAGCTAACAAAGAAACTTATTTTAAACGGGCTGGGTAGTTATGAGTATCAGGATTATGACTCATCATCATCAGAAGACCTGCCGCCAAACTTCTTCCCTAAGGGCAGACGTACCGGTTCAAAAGAGATTGGTGTTGCTCAAATTGGATTATCTTATAAAATCAGAGAAGCTTGTGATATTTCAATATCACAGAGATATGAAGACGTAGATTCGCAAGTGACAGAAAGTTATACAAAGAATGACACAATGTTGACATTGTCATATTTATTCTAGAATTTAAGCAGATCTTTCTCATTTATATAAAAGCTTGAGATTATAAAATATTTAATCCCAAGCTTTTTTGTTTGTATAATAATATTTGTAATAATAAGGAACAACATGGCTACCGATTCAGGTCAAGCATTACATTTTTTAGATTATTGGTGGGTGATCAGGTCCCGTAAGGAGATTATTATAGCTGTTGCTATGATTGTTATTGCCTTTGGAGTTTTTGTAACATTTTCTCTTGACAAGGTTTACAGTTCAGCAAGTCTTGTTCTGGTTGCTAAAACCAGATCAAATCTTGACATTTTTTCTCAGAACAGTTTTCAGACTGATCCATTTTTTCTTAGGACCCAATTTGAGATTATTCAATCCCGTCCTGTAATTGAAGATGTTGTTCAGGACTTAGATCTTGTAAGAATTCTTGGTACAGCATATGGTTATGCCGGTCAGATGTCTCAGGAAGAGGCAATGAATACAACTGTAAATATTATTTCCGACTCAATGAAGGTTCAACAGTATAAGGATACAAATCTCATAGCGATAGAGGTATATATGTCTGAACCCAAGGATAGTGCACCACAGGTAGCCGCTGATATAGCAAACTCTATTGCAGAGGTATACAAGAATCAGGCAATGATACGTGCAGAAAGACCAAAGAAGCAATCTTTAAAAATTCTTGCTGATGAGATTAAAAAACAACAGGATAAAGTTGATAGCCTGAACAATGAGCTTGATAAAATCAGGGATGATTATAAAATTACTCTTGTAAATACAGTTTCAGGTGATTATGGAGGTCAGGTCGTTCAGCAGTCTGCTATTGTACAGCTGGAAAATCAAAAAGTTATGGTGAAAATAGATTTGGCAAAAAAAGGTGCTTTTTTAGAGAAGATACAATCGCTTTCACCAAAGGATTTGCGAGATGCAGCTCCATACTTAACAGAAGCCCCTGCGTTAGAAAGATTGGTTTTAGACAAAAGAACAGCAGAAGTTGAGGTGAGCAATGTTAAAAAGCTTTATGGAGCTAAGCATCCGAATGTAATGGCTGTACAGGCTGCTATTGATGAACTTGACGTGAAGATTAGTGACGCAATTAAAGGGTTGAAGACAGGTATTCAGGCGGAATATGATGCTTCTGTTGTAATGTTAGCAGAGATTAATTCTCAACTTGAGGCATTGAAGACAGCGGAGCGTAAAGCCGAGGGCGAAGGATACAAAAAGTATAAGACAACTAAAAAAGATTTTGATGAGGCGCAATTGACATTAAGTGCACTTGAAGTGAAGTATGTTGAGCGTCAGATAGAAACAAAAATGTCTGATATCACAGTGGATAATATTGCTTCAGCAAGAAGAAATTCAAGGCCTGTTCGCCCTAAAGTTCTTCTTAATATTATTTTCAGCATTATTATTGGTGTTGTTGCCGGAGTTGTTTTGGCATTTTTCCTTGAGTATATTGACACATCGGTTAAGACAATTGAAGAAGTTGAAAGAGAAATAGATGAACAGGTTTTGGGTATTATACCTCAAAAAGTAAAACCGTTGAATGATCCAAATGCTAAACGCGGACATTCTGAAGCTTATAGGGTTTTTTGGACAAATCTGCGATTTGCAAAGAAATTTAATGATTCCAAAGTCATATGTGTTTCCAGCGGAAATATGGGAGAAGGCAAGTCTCTTACACTTTTCAACACAGCTTATACTGTTGCATCTCTTGGAAGTAAGGTTCTTTTGATTGACTGTGACCTGCATAAACCAACCCAGCACAAAATTATGGATGTCGACCGAGACGATGGTTTGGCAAATTTTCTGGCTGGGGAGATTGGTTCTGTTGATGAGATAATAAAAAAGACAGATATGGAAAATTTAGACTTTATACCGAGTGGACGGATGTCTAGAGGTTTAGGGGTTTACGGGCTTGTTGACAACAAAAGGATGCGAGCTTTAGTCGACGCATTAAGAGATAAGTATGATTATATATTTATAGATTCACCACCAATTATTGGCGTGAGTGATGCAGCGATTATCTCCAGCGAATGTGATGCAACTTTATTGGTGATACAGCATAGAAAATATCCGATTGCTGTTTCCAGAAGGGCCAAAGGTATGCTTGATAATGTTGGCGGTAATATTGTCGGTGTCTGTTTGAATAACATTAATGCGTCAAAAGACAACTCGTATTATTATTATTACAAGCAGCACTATGATTATTATCCGGAAAGTGATAAGAATATTAAGGCAACTAAAGAAAAAAAAGTATAAATTTAAGTAATGAGGAATTTTAAATGACAATCTTAAGAAAAATATCACTAATTTTACTGTGCTGTTTTTTCGCCGGTATTTTTGTAAGCTGCACATCAACCCCCGCATCAAACGGTACTGTTGCAAAATATGAACCGGTAGATCATGGTCGAGATACAGACAAATGGATTATGGAAATGAAGTTTATGCGTTCTCAAAGAGAATCACCTATTACTAAATTGGGTAGAGGAGACGCTGTTGAGGTGTTTCTAAGAGGAATTCCTGAAGAGATTCATATTCAGGATATTATTGATCATCAAGGTTTTTTAAACCTTCCATACGTCGGCAGAATTAAATTTTCAGGAAAGACAAGTCCTGAAGTTGAGGTTGATATTGAAGATGCTTATATTGATGGTGAAATTTTTAATCATGTCAATGTTATAGTTGTTACACCACAAGATGAGTATTATGTGAGGGGAGAGGTTCGGCGTCCTGGCAAATTTGTTATTACCGGAGAGACAACTCTAAGTAAGGCTGTTGCAACGGCCGGAGATTTCACAGATTATTCTGATCGTCGAGATATAATAATCAGACGTAATGGTAAGTCTTATAAATACGATATGAATAAAATTGATAAAGGCGAACAGAAAGATCCATATGTTTTACCGGGAGATATTATTGTTGTCGGAAGGCGTCTGGTATAGTTGTTTGTTCATGAGTTTATGAAAAAAAAATTGTTACTTTTTGTTGGTATAGTTTTTGTATTGATCGGTTTATTTGGTATTCGTCACTCAATTAATGCAACAAAAGCACAAGTAATTTATGCTAAATCACGGTATGCGAAAGGCAGTAAAAAACTTTCTCCTGAAGAAGTCTATTCCAACTATATTTATGCGGTAAATCTATATCCATATAATTTTTATTTTGCAGCATATGCAGGCGAAAAAATTTTCTATAATCTGCATAATTATAAAGGTCAGGAGTTAGAAGAAAAAACAGAAATTGTTAAAGATATTGCCGGTGATGGTATAAAAATCAACTCATATAATTCTCAGTTAATATATCTGCATATGAGGATGTTAGAAAAAGATTCACCCTGGGCAGCACTAGCCTGCTGGAAAAAGTTTGTTGATTGGTATTTTTGGAATGATTACAACCACTCTGTTCTTGCTGAACTATATGCAAAATCTGGCATGTATGAAAAAGCTATGAACGAACTTAAGTATTTAGAAAAAAATCCTAAGCTTCTGGATCACACAAAACGCCTGATTGATGACGCATGGCTGTCTGAAATGAAAAGTAAAATTCCTGAAAATATTCAAAAAATTCCTGCTGAATAATACACTTTTTGTAATAACCAAAAAATAAACGCCGATAATCTTAGTGCAGACGAGCCGCTTGTCTGCGTGCCTTCGTGCGAGAATCTTAATGAGATAAATATATATCGCCCTTAATTAAATGAGTTGTAATTTTTAGTTAGCAATTTATTGAGGAAAAGTGGATCCTTCTTGGTAGTACAATCTGCTTCATGCTTTTAAGAGCAAATGAATCTGTCATACCCGAAACATAATCAAGAATGATTTGATCCGGCTGGTTTCTGTTTTCCTTTTTATAGAATTCCTGCATTTGCATTAGAAAATTACCAAACTGCTGATCTAAACTAAGATTTTCAGTTTTAAGATATGCTTCAGTTTCAAATTCGTATTTATCAAAAAGTTCCAGAAGATAGTTAAAGATAGTTTGAATAATACGCTTTCCATATTTTTTGTAATCTGCAATTTTCGGATGATAGTATATGTTTTGATAATTGAATTTTCTAAGTTCCTTTAAAAGCTCGAATTTTTCATCTGAAAAGGTTATTATATCTTTATCTTTTGACGTTTTAATTAAGTCTTTAACCAATTCATTTATAATTTCTCCATTACTTGTTCCAACTTCATCTTGAAGAATTTTCGGCAGATTCTTTTTTTTAATGAAGCCTGCAACGATTGCATCTTCAATATCTCGACCAAGATATGCAACTTTGTCAGAGAAACGGCATATACATCCTTCATATGTTGCCGGGTAGTAATTTCGGCTATTTATTTCTTCCAGTATCAACTTTTCTTCTCTTGGTTTTAGAAACTGTTCAAAACGCTCTCCGTTATGCAGTGCAATACCATCTCTAACTGCATATGTAAGATTTAGTCCACGTCCATCTCTTGAGAGGCAATCAACCACCCTCAGACTATTGATTTCGTGAATAAATTTCATATCATCCGGTAAAATCATATTTAATGCATTTTCTCCGGCATGTCCGAAAGGAGCGTGTCCAAGGTCGTGACCTAAGCCAATTGAGTATGCCAGCTCGGTGTCTAAATTCCAGTCACCCGCCAGGTTAAGCCCTTTGCAGATACTTGCTGCAATTGTTGCAACATGCATAACATGTTCTATTCTTGTGCAGACGTGGTCATTGTCCGGGTCAAAAAATACCTGAGTCTTGTTTTTTAATCTTCTGAAAGGTGTTGCATGGATTATGGCAGTCTGATCTCTATAGTACTCTCCCCTGATCGGATAAGTTTTTGCCCTTTTTCTCTCAAAATAAACATTTGGCTCTAATGGATTAACCGGCATTTTAGATACCTTTCTGAAGTTTGTTTTTAACCTGAATTATTCATGAAATTACTACTGCAACAGCATATAGCACTCAATCTTAAAGAGATAGCTTAAATAATGACTTTGATTTATGTTTATAAACCTGTACCCATTATTTTTCTCTATCCCATTGATCTTAAGTACTCTACACTATTTCGC
>CAYTUX010000189.1:0-27875 GCA_964441455.1 uncultured Victivallales bacterium
CCAATAGAATTAAGGAATATATTTTTATTTTATCACCTTTTGGGTGATAAATTAAAAAATTAGTTTCAGCGGACGCCGAGGACGTATTAGCTCCTCCCCGACTGTCCACGCCTTGCGGGATAGTCCCGCACTGCGGGAGGAGGTGTTCGAGACACGACAAAGGAAATGAGGCTGGAGCCTGCGATCCCGCATGGCGGGAAAACGTAGTGTAATGTCCTACCGAGAACGGAGGGGTGTTTTCTCCCGTTCTTACAAGGCAATATTATAACACATCGGGAGGGTTGGCGTCCCCGCCGACCAAAAAGGGTGTTCAACCAGAAAAACAGGGATTTTATTGGTTAAAACAGATTTTTTCTTGTCCAACCGAAAAATTAAGGTGAAATAGGTGGATTGTAAATCTATCTGGCAAACTGAAAGATAGCTCTATATAAAGCCACAAACAAATTGAGTTTCAATCCTCCGGCGGGCTTGCCCCATCGAAGGATAATATTGCTTACAACCATTTTAACGAAAGTCCCCAAAAAAAATATCCCCTCCCCACCTTTGCCTTGTCAAACATCAACCGTATTGTCACAACGAAGCCCTGACCCTTGTCACTTACAATTTAACAAAAAAAAGTAATAAAAAGCATATATAGGCTTGCAACAGTCCGCAAAAAAGAATTATAATTCAACTTAAAATTCAAAATAAGGGAGTAAAATGTATTCGCAAAAAGATAGAGAACTATTAAGGAATCTTGCCGGAAAGTTATCAGATATTGCAAATTTACCAATTCAGGAAGAGAGAAAAGAACTTTGGCAGCGAAGTAATGATCTTGATCTAGTCAGGCCGATGATCTGGCTGACAGAGCTGCCATGGAAAGAGTGTCAGGCTGATATGGCCGAGTTAAGGAATCAGTGTGACGAATCTCTACATTGGATTGAAAATCATCTGCGATACCGCATTTTCTGTCATGAACACCTTGAGCTTGATCAAGTTGAAGTTCCCTATTTTCCTATCCATATGTCATGCAAGAACACTGGATATGGGGTTAAGGTTGTTGAAGAAACTCTTGACCAGGACAAATCATCAATACAATCTCATCACTATGAGCCTGCCATAAAAGGAATGGAAGATATTGAAAAGATTCTTTTTCCAGATTTAGAAATTGACATTGAAGCCAATGAAAAAAGAGTTAATTTTATTGATGAGTTATTTGGCGACTTGTTGCCTCCACAGCTAACAGGTCAACAGGGTTTTAGCTTCTCTATTTGGGACAGCGTTGTGCGTTGGACAGGTGTTACCGAAGCACTTATGGACATGGTAGTGCGTCCTGATTACATACATGCATTGATGAGACGTGCAACGGATGTAACCTTGAAACAGATGGATCAGCTTGAAGATGCCGGCATTATATATACTTCTACTCCAAGAGATAGAATTGGTTCAGGTGCTGCCGGATATACAAAAGAACTGCCTATGGAGACCAACGGTGTCGCACAAAAAGTAGATAGTTTTATGGATACATGGGGATTTTCAGCTGCTCAGATATTCGGAGATGTTTCCCCTGCAATGCACGAAGAATTTGCAATAAATTACGAAAAAGAGGTTCTGTCACGTTGCGGTCTGAACTATTATGGCTGCTGCGAGAAACTGCATGACAGGATGGGTGCTGTTGCAAAAATCCCAAGATTAAGAAAAATTTCAGTCAGTCCATGGTGTAAAGTCGGGGTTGCAGCGGAAAAGGCTGAAGACAGATACGTTTTCAGTCACAAGCCGAATCCGGCAGTTGTGGCAAATGATGCTTTTTCACTTGTGGAGGCTGAAACAGATCTACGAGACAGGTTAAATAAATCTTTCAATCAGGGTTTTCCATGTGAGGTTATTCTGAAAGACATCAGCACAATCAAATCAGATGTCAAGCGTCCCATTGAGTGGTCTAAGATGGCGATGAGACTTGCAAAAGAGTTTGCTAAGTAAATTCAAATTAGTTAGATGGCTAGATAGGCTAAATTAATTATTAATGATAAATTCAAGAAAAACATAAAACAGAGGTGTTTTATTCTTTCTAAAAATCTTAAAAGACCTTAAAAATGTACGCAGCAACACCTGAGTTTATCGTCTTGCCGTGCCGTAGCAAATGCTAAGGCGGATGACCATTTGCCGCTTACAGTTTAATTGAGCTATACAGTTTTTCGTAAAAACAAAAGAAAAAAATGAAATCAAATAAAAAACCGGTATTAGGTCATGAATATGATCCTGAATGCTGCTTAGTCAAAACAAAATTCAAAACACCTGGCTATCACTCAATGGTCAAAACAGGAACAATTGTTCATCCTATACGTGATTCAATTCGCTATGCTTTTGAACTGCTTCATAAAGATGATTCAGAACTAACAGAAAGAGCCTATGATGTAATACAAAAAGTTATATCATTACAGGACACAGACTTGTATAGTCCAACCTATGGAATATGGTCATGGCTATACGAAGAATCAATAGAAAAGATGTCTCCTCCGGATTTCAACTGGGCGGATTTTATTGGAGCCTCTTTATGCGAAATAATTATTGCTTTCCCAGATAAACTAGATGACAATCTGAAAACAGAAATTAAAGCGTCTATCAAGCATGCTTCTTACTCAATTTTCAGGCGTAATGTTCGATCCGACTATACTAACATTGCACTAATGGGAGCAACAGTAACAGCAATTGCCGGAGAGCTGCTCGAGGATGACTTTCTATTAGAGTATGCACAGCAAAGAATTAAAGCATTTTCCGAACACCTTAATATAATTGGCTTAAACGAATATAACAGCCCTACTTATACAACAGTTGCAATACGCGAGATGGATAGAATTATCAATCTTTGCAATGACAAAGAGATTAAAGAGCATGCAGAGAAGATCAGGTTTGAACTTTGGAAAATGATTGCCAGCCATTATCATCCCGGCACTGCTCAACTTGTCGGACCATACAGCAGAGCATACAGTGATCTGCTAAGACCTGCTCAAGCAGATTTTATAAATACAGCAACTTCCGAGGAATACGCTGAACAATATACAAAAGGTATTCAAACAAGACATAGAAATCTCTTACCCTGTCCGGAAACCTTGAGGAAGCGTTTCACAGAATTACCCGAAGCTGAGTTAAGTGAAAATCATTGTTATATTAGTGTGCCAACAAAATATTCGGGTACAATATGGATGAACGAAGATGCATGTCTTGGCTCAATAAACCACGATTGTCTGTGGGTGCAACGTCGACCTGTCATTGGTTTCTGGAAAGTAGAAAGCCACCAACCAGCAATCTTCAAAATCAGTGCATTAAAAGATGACAAGGAATTTGCATCTATGGCTATCTATAATGCTCAAAAAAAGAATGAAATCTTGAGTGGAATCAAAACATATAATGATTGCGGAGATTATCATATACATTTAGACAAAAAAAACGACCAATGTTTTGAGATGAAAAATCTCTGCATACGTATAGAGGTCATTTCTCCTGTTGCTAGATTAAACAGGGCAAATGAATCTCAAGTTGAAATGATTGCAGGAGATTATAAAGTTGTTATAAATTATATGCTAGGCAGCTTTGATGGCAATGAAATAGTTTGGCGAACAAGCACTTCTGAAGGCAAAGTATATTTAGATGCCATACTTTACGAAGGAGAGAATAAAAGCATATGTTTTGATAAAAACATGAATATAAACATGGTATTCACAACAGAGTTAATGAATATAAAAGAGCACTCTAATGGTGAATTGCCAACCATTAAAAATATAACAAAACATGAAACTGTTGTTAAATGGAAGAATCTAAAATTTAAATATAATCAGTTTGGAACAAACAGCAGAAATGAGATTAAATAAAAACATATTCTTAATAATACTGATAATAACAATACTAGTTGTAAAAACAAATATATACGGAGAAACATTAATGAACATCCAAAAACTGCCGGAACATCCAAGATTGATGTTAAATCAAGAACGTATTGAATTATTAAAGAGATATTTACAGGAAGATAAAGAATTTCAGAAACAATTTACTGCTTTTCACAAGCAGTGTGAAAAAATAATGAAGGAACCGGTTTCTGTAAGAGAACTTGACGGAGACAAATTCAAAAGAATGCTTCGCATATCAAGAGATGTACTGAGAAAAATCATGTTTCTTGGAACTTATGACAAAGTTAAACCAACGCCTGAGTATCAGAACAGAATTATTGCGGAGATGTTAAGTGCGGCTGACTTTGTTGACTGGCACCATAAACACTTTCTTGATACGGCAGAAATGACAGCAGCCCTTGCATTAGGTTATGACTGGTATTATGATGTATTGACCGATGAACAAAAACAGAAAATCAGCAATGCAATTATTGAAAAAGGTCTTCAGAAAAGCACTGTAAAAAATAATGGCTGGTGGATAAAATCTGACAACAACTGGAATCAGGTCTGCCATTGCGGAATGGTGCTTGGCGCACTTGCTGTATTTGAAGATGATCCGACATCGGCAAATCAAATAATTGACAGAGCGGAAAAATATATTCATACGGGACTTGAGTCATATGCACCTGACGGTATTTACAAAGAGGGAGCCGGCTACTGGGTTTACGGAACATCATTTACTGTTCTTATGACTGCGTGCTTAGATAGTGCATTGGGACAGGACTGGAACATTCCTGACTACGAAGGATTTAAGGAAAGTTTTGATTTTGTCTTTCATACAACTATTCTTCCATCAAAAAAATCATTTAGCTTTGCTGACAGTGGAGACAAACCACAAACATTGCCGCAGCATATGTGGCTTGCAAGCAAAACATCTGATAAAATATATTGTCAAAAGTCAAAATACAGCCAGGAATATTTGGGAACATTTTCCAGAATGTATCCACTAAGTATTATATATTACCAATCTTGTAACCTTTCTGAAATGAATATATCATTGACATGGCATGGAAAAGGTGATGTTGAGTTATCAATTGCAAGAACAAGCTGGAGCAGTGATGCGATATATACAGGCATTAAAGCCGGAAAAACAGAAGGCATCAACCATGGTCATATGGATATAGGATCTTTTGTGTTTGATATGCAAGGTGAACAGTGGGCAGCTGATTTGGGTATGGAAAAAGAGATCTACGACTCCACAATTGGCGGAGTATGGTCAACTCATCAGGACTCAAACCGCTGGAAATTTTTCAGAGTTAACAGCCTTTCTCATAATACTCTCAGTATCGGAGGAGAGCTGCAAAGAGTGGCCGGAGTCAATCCCATTATTGCAGTAACCGAAGATCCGGATAATATGTCAACAACGATAGATATGTCAGCCGCATACAAAGGACAGGCAGAAAGCATAATTAGAAAGATTGCTATTGTTGACAAGCAATATATTATGATAGAAGATATATACAAAGGTATCGCTGAAAATCAAAGTCTTATATGGAACATGGCAACTGGAGCCAAAATAGAACTGAAAGATAATAACAGAAAAGCTGCTCTGTCAATTGGTGAAAAGAAAATTTATGCAGAGATTGTTTCACCGGTTGAAGCATCATTCAGCATTGCTTCCGCAAAACCAAAGACACCAGTTGAAAATCAGAACAAAGGTTATTTAATGCTACAGGCAGAAATTAAGTCACCGGTTCAAGATGGAACTTTGAAAATAGTATTTAAAGAAAAATAAAAATGATTCTTCAAAAAGAGGAAATAACAGACAAACAGAGAAAAAAGCTTTATCGTCAGGCAATTGCAAGTCAGACTCTCGGTCTGCAGGGAATGCTGGCTTTCGGAAATGGTATTCTTCTGCTCTATATGACAGCATTAGGAATTTCTCCTGCAAAAATAATCACATACCTTGCCCTACCCGAGGCAATTTCCGTTGTTCTGCGTCTTCCGGTGGCATATAAACTGGATAAAATCGGCCTTAAAAAATTTGGTACGCTTGGGGTTTTACTCTCAGCATTTGGCTTTGCTGTAATTCCTGTTGGAGGCTTTTTTCCTCCTGAACATGCAGAAATGGTTATTGTAACCGGCATATCAATATTGGCAATAGGTAAAACACTTTTTGCACCGACCTGGCTGCCGATTTTAGATAGTTTTGTCAATCCGGAGGAACGTGGTAAATTTTTCAGCAAAATGAATTTAACAATTCAGTTTACAGGATTATGTGTGGCAGGACTCACAGCATGGTACATAAAAAACAGCTCGGGTGGTGAAACACCATTATACAAATATATGATTGTACTTTCATTTCTCGCCATATGTTTGTTCGGCAGATTCTATTTTTATTCAAAAATTCCTGAAATTGAAAGTAGAGATAAAAAAACAGACGATTCCGGTTTCTTTAAATCTTTGGGCGAGATTCTAAGCAATGGTGATTTTATATCATTCTGCATATATATATTCATGCTGATACTTTTTACTGCCGGTTGTGCAAATCTTTTTTCTCTGATCGAAAAAAATGTCATGAATCTGGAACCAAGTTATATTATCATACTTGCCAACATAACAACCATCGGAGCTATGGCGGGACTTTTTGTTGGAGGAAGAGTAATTGACCGTTATGGTTCCCGGTATGCTTTCCTGATCTGTCACCTCGCATTTGTCTTTACAATTGCAACTTTTCTTCTTAGGAATCAGTTTTTCATGCCGGTTGTACTTGTTGCGACTGCACATTTTTCTCTTGGTCTTACAGCTTCATTTTCCGGGCTGGCAAGATCAACCGAAACTCTTGCTCTAGTTCCTGAACAAAATAAATCGCTTTCAACATCCGTTGCAATGTGCCTTATGCTTGGCGCTCAATCGTTTTCGGGATTAATGTCGGCCTGGGCAATAAGTGCCGATTTAATAAATCCTGACTGGACTTTGTTCGGAGACAAGATGTCATCATTTGACGGGATACTAATGATATATGGTTTTATGACATTTATGTTGATTGTAACTCTTGGGCTTGTTCCGACAGTATTGCGTAAAGCCACATGGGGGGCAATGGCGAACTAAAACAGACAAACTACACTCATTTGTGCATTTTTTATATCTCGCATTTACAATAAAAAAAAGAGTGACCAGATTGTTGTCTGGTCACTCTACACACATACAGGCACCACGCCCACAAATTTTACATACTTTTATATGCTGATCAGACTGTTTATACTGCCATAACCATTAGTTTTCCACTGAGGACAGCTTGGATCAATTGTCCAATTATTATCTACAACAAACTTATATTCATATTTTCCGGGTTCAAGCAACATAACACCTTCAAATAAACCTTCGCCATTTTTATCCTTCAACTCTTTCTTTGAAGGATCCCAGTTGTTGAAATCTCCTGCAACATAAACTTTGCTGTCAGGTTCTGCTAAAACTGAAAACTTTATTTTTTTTCTTTTTACTGACTTTTTAACCATTTTGTTATCTCCTGTAATAATTTTTTTATAAAACACCACATTTTTACTAAAGCAATATATATGCCAAAGTTTTGCAGGTATTAAAACAATAATGTTTTAGCTCATGATTAGCTGTATGTTAGATTTATGCTAACTTTTTTGTCTTGCCTGAAAAAGAGCATCAACATTTATGTAACTTTTGAACGAACCAAAGACTGGGATATTTCCAATGACTTTAAAGTCATTAAGGTCTTTAAAGTCTTTAGGAAAAGAGAATACTCTTAAAAATAATTAGTATAAATTAAGTGTAATTCGGTGTTCCACAAAGTATTAATTGAAAAAAACGAAGTTAGTTCTGTTTTTGCTGTACATGTCATACTCTTTTTGGTAACTTCCAATCCAGCTGTCTGAAAGATGTTCTAAACACAAAAGAAAGGGCAAAACAATGGTTTATCAGAAACATATAACAATAGAGACCAAGGGCGTAAAAGATTTAAACAATATTACTAATGAAGTAACAAACATAGTAACAAATTCAGAGATTAAAACAGGAATTGTTCACATATTTAATGTGGGCAGCACAGGTGGTATTGGTGCAATGGAATTTGAACCGGGGCTTGAAAAAGATATTATTACAATACTTGACAAATTAATTCCTCCAAGTTCATCATATAAACATGAATTAACATGGCATGATGGAAATGGTCACTCTCATCTCCAGGCAACAATTCTTGGTCCGGAACTTACTGTACCAATTACAAAAGGTCAACCGGTCTTAGGTGTATGGCAGCAAATCTTCCATTTGGAATGCGACATAAAATCTCATACTAGAAACATTATGATTACCGTAATGGGAGAATAAAAAATTGGCAAAGAAGCAGAAAAAGTCTACGGTCAAGATTGACCTGACTTCTCAGAGTGGTTTATCAGACAATAAAACAGAGTCAAAAAATACTACTCACAGAACAGATGTTACACTACCTTCACTAAATGAAGGAATGACTCTTAATTCTCTAAAAAACAACTATAGAACAATAATACATTCAAACGGCATTTTTTATCCGGTTGCATTTCAGTTTAAAAGAGAACTTGGTCGTGGTCGTCAAGGGCGAGTATTTCTTGGTTTAAGACAGGGAGCAAGAGGGTGTATAACAGAACATGCAATTAAAATATACGACCCTGATCTATATCATTCTGCAGAAGAATATTGGACAGACATGGGCAGAATTGCCTCTCAGATATCTCAGCTGCATCAGATTCAAAGTCCTAACCTTGTATCAAGACTGTCATATGATGAAACATATGGTGTCGGTTATGTACAGATGGAAGCAATTAACGGAGTTGATCTAAGATCGTTAATGTCAAGCGAATCCATTGAACTGGCAAAAAGTCATAGTAGTCCTGAAGAGTGGAAGCAGTTTACAAAATCACTTTTTTATGTCGCACCATTTCATGGAAACATATCTCTGCAACCGGCATTTGTTGTTTTTATACTAAGAAATGTTCTTAGGGGACTGGAACGTCTTCATTCTTTTCATTTCATACATTCAGACTTGAAGCCGGGAAATATAATGATAGACAGACTGGGCTCTGTAAAGATTGTTGACTTTGGTCGGGCAGTTATTGCAGGTGAAAACCTGACGTTTTTATTTGGTTCACCAATGTATATGCCGCCCGAACTTCATAAACGGGAAAAAGCAGGTCCGGCGGCTGATCTTTTTGGTGTTGGTCTGGTTGCACTTGAACTGTTAAGAGGTAAGCCCCTTGTTGATGATCCTGAAGCATCTGAAGCTGAATTGCTGCAAATAAAACTTACCTTGTCCGAAAACATAGAGAAAATGGTTCCGAAAAATGTTTTAAGAGATAAAGACTTGATATATATATTAAAAAAAATCTTAGATCCTATTCCGGAAAACCGTTATGCATCGGCTAAGGATGCTGAATCAGGAGAGGATGGTCTTGTTGAAGTGCATAAAAGACTTACAAAACTTGGAGTTAATACAGAGCTTGAAAGAATTATTTCCGCATATCTTGACAAACTTGTAGATGAAAAGACAAGCAGAATTGAAATAAACATGGTTGAGGAGTAATTTGAAAATATGCATAGACATACAATCTGCAGCAGCTCAAAGAGCCGGAGTCGGCAGATATACAAAAGTCCTTGTGGAAAACCTGATCAGAAACGGACATTCGGATCAATTAAAACTGTTCTACTTTAATTTCAAAAAAACAGACTCTCCTTTTGACAATACAGACAAAGCAGATCTGAAAACGATAACTTACATACCGGGGAGATTTGTTCAGAAAGCTTGGAAAACAATTAACTTTCCTCCATTTGACTTTTTTGCCGGCAAAGCGGATGTATATCATTTTCCTAATTTTATAATTCCTCCTATGGCAGATAAAAAATGTAAAAAAATTGTTTCAATACACGATACATCTTTCATACGCTTCCCTGAATTTACAGAAGAAAAAAATCTGAAGTACATAACAAAGAGAATCAGAGAGACTGTTGCAAAAGCAGACAAGATAATTACAATTTCCCATTTTAGTGCAGAAGAGATAAAAACACTTCTTAATGTGCCTGAACATAAAATAGCTGTAACACATCTTGGAATATCCGAAAGTTTTAAACCGGAGGACAAACAAGAAGCTTTTCTTAAAGTTAAAGAGAAAACCGAAATATCTGAACCATATATTCTTACTCTCGGAACAGTTGAACCACGCAAAAACCTTTTACTTGCAATTGAAATGTTTGAAAGGATGAAGCATTTTGAAGGTAATCTGGTAATTGCCGGGATGCTTGGATGGAAATATGAAACAATCATGGAAAGAATAAAAGAGTCTTCTAAAAGCAATAAAATAATTTACCTTAATTATGTTCCGGATGGACTCTTATCCTCTTTATATTCCGCTGCAAGCTTATACATAATCCCATCACACTACGAAGGGTTTGGGTTTCCTCCTGTTGAAGCAATGGCCTGCGGAACACCTGTGCTTTCATCCAAAGGAGGATCTCTTCCGGAAATTCTCGGCAATGCAGCAGAGTATGCAGAATTTAATGCACCGGATCAGTGGGCGGAAAAAGCCGATCAGATAATAGGCAACTCTTCTCTTCAGAAAGAGATGATTGACAAAGGCATAGAACAGGCAGGCAAATACCGCTGGAAAAAAACAGCTGAAAAGACCTGGAACATTTATCAGAAACTGTTTTAAGCAGATACAAAGCAAATCCCAAAAGAAAGTCTCGTACAGAGGCTAAATCAATTACGAATGACAAATTGCTAATTACAAATGATGGAATGCATCTGGCGGTATTTATTTAAATGTTTCTCGCGCAGAGGACGCAAAAAACACAAAGAAAAAGGGAAAATCACCCCTCCCACCTCGCACGCGAGGTGACCTCCCCTTGGCAAGGGGAGGAGCACTTTGGATCTTATGGAGAAAGTGATTTCGGGAGCGCCGATGTCCTCATCGGCATTAATATAAATAAGTTGCAAAGCAACACAATAGTTCACCGTTTACATTTTCTTAGGTAACGCAACGATCTTCGTTGCATGTGAAAAACTCCAACACACGACCCAGCTACTAAACTGAAAAAAACTTAAACTATACATTTAACAACTTACTATTTTAGTAGCTGGGCTCAATACAATTGCAAAGCAATTTACATGCCCTGAAAGGGCATTTCATAGGTAGCCTAGGGTAAGCGATCCAGCTACTGCCTGACAAATTATATTTGTCAGGCAGTAGCTGGAGAGCACAACCCTAGGAATTATAAAAGAACGAAGTTCTTTCCTGCTCTCGGCAGAGTATTTCGTAATGAAATGAAGAAAGGTCTCGCACATAAAACGAGATGAATGGATTAGGAGGAAGCCCACCTCGTACCTCGGACACCTCCGGAACACGTTTTCAATGGCACGAGCCGAGTGTTAAGTTTCACTCCGTAGGTAGGAAGAAACAAACTTCGGTTTGATGGTAAGCAGAGGAGGAGCACTTGCGATTAAAGGAACATGGTGAAGAAATCAAAAAATTGATATGGCAATAAGTGAATCCTTATGGTAATGTATGCAAAGAAAAAATATAAAACTTATGACTTTACTCCTGATACGGATTAGTACATATAATAAGGATTTATCAGAATGATAGTAGCAATAGATACAAGATGGATTTTTAAAGAGCTTTCAGGGATTGGTGTATATACCAAGGAGATTATCAGGAACATAATTGCTCTTGATAAAGAAAACACATATATACTCTTATTCGATAAGCCGGATGTCCAAGTTAAGATTGAGGAAGAGCTAGACATAGCAAAGCTCGACAACTTTAAATCTATAAATGTTGGTTTTGAAATTTTTTCAATAGGCAACCAACTGAAACTCAATAGTATTTTAGTAAAAAACAGTGTGGATGTATATCACTCAACCAACTACATGATTCCGCTGCTCCCCAGATTTGGCAGGTCATCAAAAATCAGGTATGTAGTTACAATTCATGACATAATACCATTGCTGTTCAGAGATCATGCTCCAAAGTCAAAAAAAAGCAGAATGTTTCCTGTTTTCAAAGCAATCATGAAGAGGGTTACAAAACAGGCAGATATAATACTCACAGTTAGTAATGCATCAAAACGAGACATTGAAACCTATTTCAAGATAGCACCGGACACAAAGGTGCACGCATTCCATAACGCATGTTCTGACATCTTTAAGCCCATACCATTTGAAAACAAAAAGGAAATGCAGTTTTTATATGTCGGACGAGCCGATCCATACAAAGACATTGAAACAATTATCAAGGCAACAGCTATTGCTGCAGGAAATGGACACAAGGATATTCAGCTGGTTTTAGCAGGATCACCTGATGAAAGATACAATGCACCTCAGTTGTTAACAGAAAAACTTGGAATATCTGAAAATATAAGGTGGACAGGTTACATATCAAATGAAAAACTGGTTAAACTATATCAGGAATCAGCTGCCCTACTCCACCCATCGCTGTACGAAGGATTCGGACTTCAGATTATTGAAGCCATGCAATCCGGAACTCCTGTTATAAGTTCTGATGGTGGCTCACTAAAAGAAATATGTGCAGATGCCGCAATTGTTCTGCCGACAAAATCTCCTGAACTATTTGCTGAAAATATTCAAAAACTTATCGGCTCAAAAGAGTTACAGAAACAGCTGATTACCAAAGGTATCAACCGGGCAAAAGATTTTTCATGGAATAAAACAGCACAAGATATACTCTCAATATACAAAATTTAGTTAGAAGTACAATATGAAAGGTATAACACATTTTTGTGCGGGAATCGCAGTTGCATCATGCTTCCCGTATGCAATTGAAACTGCATCATCAGGAAATCCTATATGCTTTATCATTGCAGGAATTATGGCTGCCGTTCCAGATACAATAGATTTTAAATTTTTATGCTTTGTCAAATTTGTTGATTACAGAATCATCCCCGAATATGAAAATTTTGATCCTGATTTTATTGCGGAAAAAGTTGCAGAAGCAGCACATCAGTGCCACCTGACCAATAAAAAAAAGAGAATCAGGCTCTGTTCAGTTAGAACTTCTGCTGAAGACTGGTTTGAATATTCAATATCTTTTCGGGGCAACGAGATTATTGTTAAAGAAAATTCAGATAAAAAAAGTCCGAAAAAAGGTACAGCTAAATGTTTACTGCCGTTTCACTGCTCGTATGATGCAACAACAACAGCAACTATTTTTGTTGGTCCCACAATTACTCTTACACCCGAAGAAGGTTATACACAGGTTGATTTTATTGACTGGCACAGAGGTTTCTCACATAGTTTTGCGATGGCAATAGTCCTGTCGGTGCTTATATCAATATTTATCAATACAACAGTCGGCATTATTGCCCTTGCCGCATACGGCTCACATATTCTGCTTGACCAATTTGGTCATATGGGGTCTGCAATCTTATGGCCTTTTAAAAAAACTAAAATAAGCGGCTGTTCATTGTGTCATTCAAGCTCGCGTTTTGCAAATATTTTTACTGTTGCGGTTTCAACTCTTATTGTATTTGCAAACATATTTTATTTTCAATATCCGAGTCAGGCTCTTAATGCATTTAGAATTGTTTTAATACCAACGATAATCATGCTGATATACAAAAAAATCAAATTAACAAGAAATGAAAATAGTTGAATACTTTGTCAGGTGGTTATATCAGTATTAAAAAGCTTTAGTCCTTAGTCCGGTTTAGTCCTTATTTTTCAGGAAATCACCAAGTTCCTTATCAACAGTACTGATATGGTTAATAAGCCAGTTAACAAGCAACTTGTCAATTATATCTGCAAGTTCATGCGTTGCACCCTCTTCCAGAAGATCCCGCTCGATGTCTGCTAAGGTTTTCTTAAACTTTTCATGCTGAATTTTCTGATTTTCCAATCCCTGATAATTATTATCTTTCATCAGTTGCTCTTCTGCAGAAAAGTGAAAGTCTGTATAATCAATCAGGAAATCAAGTGTAAAACCAATTTTTGCCGGACCGTGGTGTTCTTCAACCGCTTTTGTCAAGGTATTCAAGTGATCGATCAACTGCTGATGCTGTTCATCAATTAAATCCACTCCAACCAATAAATCATCTGTCAATTCAATTTCTTGCATTTAATATTCTCCTTGAATAAATTTGTTTTGCAAAACATTTTTAATTCACTATATAACATTTATATTAAAACTTCAATATCTTTTTGGGAAAATTTTAATATCAACTTTGAACACGGATAACTTCGCACCCTAGCCGCCCTAGCAGCTTCACCCTGCCGAGAGAGCATTCAACCGAGAAATCGAGAATTTTCATGATAGGGATTTAAAAGACTTGATATTATTTATGCAATTTATTAGTATCCTTAAAAACATATAACAATTTAAATGACATGGAGAAAACTATGACAGTAAAAGTAGGCATTGTCGGTGCCGGAGGCATGGCAGAATATCATATAGAAGGATTCAGAGCAGCAGGAGCTGAGGTTGTTGCAGTTGCAGACTTAAACATTGATGCTGCAAAAACCCTGACAGCAAAACAGAATATTCCTGAAACATACCCGAATCTTACAGAAATGATTGAAAAGTGTGATGTTGATGCAGTATCAATCATTACTCCTAACAAATTTCATAAGATGCTTACAGTTGAAGCACTCAATGCAGGCAAACATGTTTTCTGTGAAAAACCGCCTGCATTGAATTCTGAAGAAACTGCAGAAATGAAAGCCGCGTGTGAAAATGTCGGTAAAATTCTGATGTTTGACTTTAACAACAGGGCTCGTCCCGAATCGTATGCAATGATGAAGTACATAGAGAATGGTGATATCGGTAAAATTAATTCAGCACAAGCTGTATGGACAAGACGTACAGGTATTCCCGGTTTTGGCGGATGGTTTACAAACAAAGCTATGTCAGGCGGAGGACCTGTAATTGATCTTCTGCATATGATTGACCTGGCTCTATACTTCATGCAGTATCCGGAACCAACATATGTTATGGCTCAGACTTTCAGTGATTTTATTGACGACAAGAACTTTAAAGGTCCCTGGGGTATCCCGGATGTTGCTGATGGTGTAACGGATGTGGAAGCTGCATGTACCGGCTTTGTGATGTTTAAAGATGGACAAGTTCTTTCTTTAAGAAATTCATGGGCAGAAATGATTAAACGGGAAGAAGTTTCTGTTACATTCCAGGGAACAAAAGCCGGCGGCATGGTTCAACGTCTGTTTGGAATCGACGGAATGGATGACACAAGTATTGACAGCTGCGAAATGTACGTTCAGGAGAACGGCAACTCAGTAAATAAATCAATTATAGTTGAAAAAGATGAAACAATGGGTAGAGTACGAGCTGCCTCAAACTTCATCAAGTCAATAACGGGTGAAGAGACTCCTCTAAACAATATTGATGAAGCTGTTAAGCTTATGAAGATTGTTGATGCAATATATAAGTCAGCTGAAACCGGTGAACCTGTAAAAATTGATTAGAAAAAAATATCCCATAAAGTTGTTTCAAAACTAATCTCTATGGTCTACATCGCCGAAAACTATAAAATTAAAAGAGTTTTGAAACAGCTTTTATGTGACACTAAACAATGCCGAAAACAATAAAATTCAAACATGAAAACATCTGCTGGCACCTGAACTCTGAATATGCAGAACAAACTGTTCAATGGCTTAAGAACAATTTTCCGCAAGTATATGAAGATGATAATAATATACTCAAGAAGGATGTGGGAAGTTTAGTTGTTAATAAAGACAATATGGTTCTTAAAAAAAGAACGCTTAGACCAAATAAAAAGCGACTGCAGTTCGCTTTAAGACCATCACAATCAAAAAAAACTTATAAAATCACACAAAAACTAACTGAATTAAATATCCCGATTGCTCAACCACTTGGATATGCCACAGAATATAAAAATCTGGGAAGAAAAGCTGATTATCTTCTGTCATTATACATTCCCGGTAATATTGAATTACAGGATATACTTAAAGGAAAATATACAGATATTTCTTTGGAAGAAACTATTACAGGAGTGGCAAATCTCATTGCCTCATTTCATATGGCAAATATCTCAAATAGAGATTTCAAAGACAGTAATATAATACTGAATCTAGATTCCAAAAAGTTGTTGGCTGTTGATTATGATGGAATATCGTTTCGTAAAAATATTTCTCAAAAAAGAGCGGAAAAAGATATAATACCAACATTTGTCTCTATGAAATCTCACAATCTGAAAAGAAATCTTTTTGAGCTGCTGATTTCCCAATATAATAAAAATATGCCCCCCGACAGAAATGTTTCCACAGAAATAATTGACAGATTTAATTAGCGGAATGATTTTAGAAAGAGAAAAGTTTTGTCCACAGAACCCCTCCCACCCCGCCACCACTTTGTTTCTTTAAACACAAAGTGATAGCGTGGTGACCTCCCCTTGGCAAGGGGAGGAGCACTTGCAATTAACGGGGAAAGTGATTTCGGGAGCGCCGATGTCCTCATCGGCATCTTGGTTTGTCATGCGTCTGGTGTCATGAGTCAAAAAAAAAACGTGAAGAGATAGATGTCTCGTGCAGAGTGCAACCTGTAGCCGGCCTCAGCAGAGGTCGGGAACGCAACGATCCTTCGTTGCAGGAGATCTCCGGTGGGCTTGCCCCATCGGGAATAAGATGTTTTTGTTGATCATCAACACCCCAACAAAAAACATTCCTTCCCACGGAGTGACATTCCCCATCGGGAGGGCCGAGCTTGCAGGAAAAAATAAGAGAAGAGGTTTAGCCACATAGAACGCAAAAAACACAAAGAAAAAGGGAAAATCACCCCTCCCACCTCGCATGCGAGGTGACCTCCCCTTGGCAAGGGGAGGAGCACTTTGGATCTGATGAGGAAAGTGATTTCTGGAGCACCGATGTCCTCATCGGCATCTATATAGATAGGTTGCAAAGCAACACAACCCTTCACCCTTTACATTTTATTTGCTGTCGCAGGGCTGTGAGCCGAAAACTGATTTAACAGATAAAACAGAAAAAAATAAAATTAGTTTATTTTTATCTTTGGGTTCTTTTTATAATATGTTATATTAGTAAGTTAGTATTTAAAACAATATTTTAGAAATTGGAAAATATGAAGAAATTTTATGGAATAGCCGGTGAAAATGCCAGGTTTGTAGGTCTTTTAAATGTATTTTTACCTATGTTTGCTGCTATATTTATAGCAGGATATATTATTGGTATAGCTTCTCCCGTAAAAACACTCTCAACTACTGTTATTGGTATATTGCTCTTATGCCTTGCGTTAGCATTTGGTATATCAATATTATTATCAAGGAAAAAACTTGTGCTTTACTATAAAGGTGCTAAAGGAGAAGAAGATGTAGCATCAGAACTGACTAAATTATCTGATGAGTATGTTGTATTCAATGATTTTGCTCCCGGTAAATCAAATATCTTTAAGCCTCAGAAAAATATTGATCACATTGTTGTGGGACCATCAGGAATCTTTATTGTCGAGACAAAAAACTGGTCGTCAGATATATCTCTGGATAAAGGGCATATTCTATATGATGGACAAAAGCCGGACACCCCCCCGCTTCAGCAAGCTAGAGAGCTGACAAAGCTCACAAAAGATTGGCTGGAAGAACAGCTGGGAGAAGAAGTGAACGATTTGACCTATCATCCAGTAGTCTGTTTTGCCTCAAATCAGATTAAAGATTCAAATATTTATGTTTCCGGAGTGCAGGTATGTAATCTTACAGCATTAAAAGATTGCATAGAAAATGCCCTGGTTATTCCTATTGATGAAAATTTGTTAAAAAAAGTAATTAAATGTTTTGCTGATTATTTCGATAACGCTTAAAAAGATAAGAAAAATTATATGCAACAGATAAGCAGAAAAGTTATAGTTGAAATCCCTGAAATTATGGGATTGGATATAAGTATTACAAATGAGGTTATACTTGTATGGGTTGCAGCTGCAATAACTTTTACCATATTTTTTGTCGGCTCCAGAAGAAAAAACTTTGTGCCAAAAGGATTTCTCGCAAACTTTCTGGAAATTCTAATTGATATGCTGGAGAAACATGTTATTAATGAAAACATTGGCGAAGAAGGAAAAAAGTGGGCTTCATTTGTTATTACAACCTTTTTCTTTATACTATTTGCCAATCTTCTTGGAATGCTTCCATTTCCGGATTATATAAAAGCTCCAACTTCAAATATCAATTTCACTATAGCAATGGCTTCAGTAATTTTTATAACAACTATCTATATAAATATAAAAAACAATGGAATAAACGGTTTTGTTATGAAATTTATTCCAAAGGGTATTCCGGGTTGGATTGCCGTACTTGTTTTTCCGATTGAAGTTATCAGCTGGCTGGCAAAACCATTTTCTCTGGCAATAAGGTTATTTGCAAATATGATGGCCGGGCACGCATTGATCTTTATTTTGTTAGGTCTTGTTATGGTAATTCCTATTTATGTTAAACCATTGGCTCTCGCAGGGGCGGTGGTTATGAACTGTTTTGAACTGTTTGTCTGTTTTATGCAGGCATTTATTTTTGCAATGCTGACATCAATATATATTAAGGATGCATTAGTTGAAAGACACTAAAAAATTGAATGAATTGATATGGAATTGCTTAAAAAAAAGAAAAATAGATGTCTCGCGCAGAGACACAAAGAAAGAGAAGAAGGGTAACGCAACGTTCTTCGTTGCAGGTGCAAAATGCCAACACCCGACCAACGGGAATGGCTTATTTCGCTAATTTTTTATTGCAGTCATTTTTGATTGCAGCCCCAAAGGGGCGATATTTTAATAGCCCCGGGTTTTTAACCCGGGGAAATAAAAATAAATAAAAAATTTCCTGCTCTCGGCAGAGCATTTCGTAATGAAATAAAGAAAATATAGAGCTGGTCTGCCGGTCCGGCAAAGGAGTGATTGGGTGTTGAAACGCAAGATTTAAAAATATAAGTTTTAATTTAAAAATTGAAAGGAAATGAAAAATGGAACCGCAAGGAATGGCATGGTTGGCAGCCGGATTGGCAATTGGTCTGGCAGCTCTTGGAACAGGTATTGGTATTGGTATGTTGGCAAGCAAAAGTGTAGAAGCTGCAGCAAGACAGCCTGAAAGTAGTGGAACAATACAAAGATTGATGATTCTGGGAATTGCATTTATTGAGGCTCTATGTCTTTATGCTCTTCTTGTTGCAATTATGCTCGTATCAAAAGGTTCGGAAGAGGGACATCTTGAAAAAGCAGTCAATCAGGCGGAGGAGATTATTGCTGTTGAAGAAGGTCTTAAAGAATAGGTGAAAAAATGGAATCTTTAAGTTTTGATTTTAGTCTGTTCTTCTGGACAATTGTCACTTTTATATGCTTAATAATATTACTTGCAAAAGTTGCCCTTAAACCTATCACTAAACTGATGCAGGATAGAGAAAATAAAATTGCTCACTCCATAATAAAAGCAGAACAAATTGAAGAAGAGGCGAAAAATGCTCTGGAAGAGACAAAAAAACATATTGAATCAGCTAAAAAAGAGGCCGGCAATATAATTAACGAAGGTCATAAAGTTGTTGCTGAAATGAAAAGAGAGAGCAGAGACTCTGCAAAACATGAAGCAAATGACATTATTGATCAGGCAAAGATGGAAGTTCAACGCGAAACTGCTAAAAGCCTTGAAGAGTTGAAAACAACTGTTGCAAACCTCTCAATTCGGGTGGCAAGACAGATCATTCAGGAAAACTTTGATGAAAAACAGAACGAGCAACTTGCTGATGAATTTATTGATCGTATGAAAAAGAAAAATGCAAAAAGATAATCATAAAATAAAAAACTATTCAAATGCGCTAATCAGTATAGTCAAAACCAGTAAAGATGAAAGTAAAGTCAGAGATGACTTGAACAGTTTCTGCGAATTGCTTGAAACAAATAGTGAACTGAAGAGTTTTCTATCATCATCTGCAATATATGATGAGGGAAAAGTTAAAACACTGCATGAATTGCTGTCAATGAGTATCACCGAATCACTATTACATTTTCTCTTAATAATTGCATCACAGGGTGATATAATGCTTGTTCAAAAAATAAGAGGTCATTTCCTGCAGGAACTTTCGAAGTCACAAAACATGCGCTTTGGAGAAATTCATACACCATATGAAATACCCCAAAACAAAATTGCTGAACTTGAAAAAATTATCTCTGAATATCTGAAGACAGAGGTATCTCTTCAACTTAAAATTGATAAAAGTATTTCCGGCGGACTGAAAATAGTCGTAGATGATATTATTTTTGATGATACAATTGAAAAAAGACTTTCCCAAATGCGCAAACAGATGGTGCTTTAAAAAAAGGTTTAATCCACCTTCGAAAACTCAAGCCTCGAAAAACCTTTATTCCCCTACCCGATTGGTAATTCGAAGATCTGTTTCGCACCACTAGCCTTAAGAAATTCTTCAGCTTCATCATAATATCTGCCCAGCTGATCCAGATCATGAGCATCATCATTAATAATAACAGGGATATCTGCATCAGCAACTAACTTGAGAATATCTGAATTTGGATATAGCTCTTTGCATGGTTTATCTAGTCCGGCGGTATTAATTTCAACAGCCATTCCTGATTTATGTATTGCCTGAAGAGCATCTTCAATGTATACAGTTAAATCAATGTCAGTCTTAGCATTAAAAATTTTAGGTATATCCAAGTGTCCCACACAGTCAAAATAATCAGACTCAGCAAGAAGCTTGATATTCTGCCAATATTTTATAAAATATGCATTTATCTCCGATTGAGAAAGCCTTTTCCAGTCTTTATACATATAGTCAAGAGGAAATTCATCCAGCATATGAACACTGCCTATAAGAAACTCAAAGTTAAAAATGTCCAGGATTTCATCCAGTTCATTAATCCTTGAATTTTCCGGGAAAAAATCAATTTCCAGTCCCAATCTAACCTTTATTTCATTTCGGTTTCTAATTTGTTCAGTATAAACATCTTCAACATAGTGCTGCAGCTCCTCAGCATTATGAATACTCCAATCTATCTCTGCAATTGTAGGATGAAGAACAAGATGGTCAGAAAAACCGATATCTGTAAATCCAAGATCAATTGCTTCAAGCACCATATCTCTTACTGTATTTTTTCCATCACTCCAAGTTGAGTGACAGTGGTATGTTGTCTTTCTCATCTCATAATTCCACTGATTTTAAATCGTTCAAAAACTGTTCTACTCCCGGGTCACCTTCTACCGGAGCCCAATTGGCAAAATCACTTTGTTCTGGTTTCATATATGGACCGGCTTTAACTTCCTGAAAAACAGTATCATTTGCCGTAACAACAAATGAATGCAAGGTATTTTCTTCAAACTCAATTGAATACAGTGGACCATCTGTAGACAAAATATTCTTTGAAAGAATTTCACCATCTTCGTCAAATATAAAAAGAATGCCTTCGCCTTTAATAATAGTAAGCATCTCCCATCGCCCATCTCCAACATGTCGATGCGGGCGAATATAAGATCCCGGTTGAGCTGCTATATATAATTTGTGAATTGAAGAATCATTATCCGGGTGAAAACAGAAATGTACTCTTTTACGAGGCGACTTTTCTGCTTCCACTGTTAATTCATCTATTTTTGCATCATCTAAAAATTTCATTAACTTCCTTTCTATTATGTTCGGTCTATGTTCTAAGGTCTAAGTTAAATGCAAAATAACGCATGACGTATGAACCAAAATGCCGATGAGAACATCGGCACTCCCGCTTGCGCATTTGTCAAATCCTGCCATTTTCAAATTTATCACTTCCACCATCAGACCAAAAGTACTCCTACCCTGTTTAAGGGAGGTGGCCACGCTGTTATTTGCTTTCAAACAAAAAGCAAATGACGGCGTGGACGGAGGGGTAACCCTGCCATTTTTGCATTTACAAATTTACGAATTTGCTAATTTTCCAGTGCCTGCTTTAAATCGGCAATAATATCATCAACATTTTCAATACCTACCGAAACTCTAATAAGATTAGGACTGATTCCGGCTTCTTCAAGTTCTTTATCATTAAGTTGTCGATGAGTCATAGTTGCAGGGTGCAGAACGCATGTTCTCAAATCTCCAACATGAACAAGAATCCTTACCAGCTTCAGACTGTTCATAACCTTTTCCACCCGATCTCTATCGCCCTTTATTCCACATGTTAAAACTCCGCTGCACCCTAGAGGCAAATATTTTTTATGCATTTGATAATAAGGGCTGGATTTCAGACCAGGATACCTAACCCACTCAATACTCTCATGGGACTCAAAGAACTGTGCAATCTTCAATGCATTTGAACTATGTCTCTCCATTCTAAGATGTAAAGTCTCTGTTCCTAGATTTGTAAGAAAAGCATTCATTGGCGCCATAATATTTCCGAGATCTCGAATCATCTGAGCTCTCATCTTGGCAACATAGCCAAGTTGCCCAAATTTTTCATTAAAAATATCACCATGATAACTTGGATCAGGCTCCGTCAGACATGGATATTTTCCATTATTCCAATTAAAATTACCGCTATCAACAACAACACCCCCTATACTTGTTGCGTGCCCGTCAAGATATTTTGATGATGAGTGGGTCACAATATCTACACCAAATTCAAATGGACGACAAAGAAATGGCGTTGGGAATGTATTATCAACAATCAAAGGAACATCCATATCTCCGGCAATTCCTGCAAATTTTTCCAGATCAAGAATCTCAGCATTTGGATTGGACAAAGTTTCTCCAAAGAGTGCCTTGGTGTTTGGTTTAAATGCTTTTTTTATATTTTCAATACTTGCATTTGGATCAATAAATGTTACGTCAATACCCATCTTTTTTAAAGTATGTTCAAAAAGATTATATGTTCCTCCATATATTGTTGTGGAAGCAACAAAGTGATCTCCTGAATGACATATATTAAATACAGCAAGAAAATTTGCTGACTGTCCTGCACAAGTTGCAACAGCCCCTATACCGCCTTCTAAGACAGCCATCTTCTTCTCAAAAGCCTCAACTGTAGGATTACTAAGTCTTGAATACATATGTGTAGCTGCATTCAAATCAAAAAGTTCTGCTACATCTGCCGCAGTATCATATTTATAAGTCGTACTTTGAACTAATGGTAAAACATTAGGCTCTGAATTAGAAGGGCGATAACCACTCTGAATAACTTTTGTCTCAATTGACCAATCTTTTTCTTTCATAAATCTACTCCTATTTTCTCTGTCTGAAATTCAATCCATCTTTTTTTGAATTAAGAGAAACAGAAACAATCTTTTCCTTATCAAATTCATTTTTCAAAATCGCTTCTGACATTGGATTATCCATATAAGTTTCTATTGCTCGTCTCAAAGGTCGAACACCCATCTTTTTATTGAATCCTTTTTCAAGCAGGAAATCAACTGCTGACTTAGTCAGTTTAATCTTAACATCTACACTCTTCAGTCTTTCAGAAAGTTCTTCTATACGCATATCAAGTATTTTCTTGACATCTTCTTTTGTAAGCTGTCTGAAGACTATAACATTATCAAACCTATTAATTAATTCCGGTTTAAATAATTTTTTTGCAGCCGAGTTAATCTTATTTTCAAAAACTTCAATCTCTTTCTTGTTCCCTGCATCATTTTTAACAAAACCTAGACCTCCGCCTTTTGCGGCATCAACTGTACCTATGTTTGATGTTAAAATTATTATGGTATTCCTGAAATCAACCGCACGTCCAAAACTATCTGTCAATTTACCATCTTCAAGAATCTGAAGAAGCATGTTCATAACATCAGGATGTGCCTTTTCAATCTCATCAAACAGAACAACTGAATATGGATTCCGCCTGACTTTTTCAGTTAGCTGACCTCCATCCTCATGACCAACATAACCCGGAGGAGAACCAACCAATCTCGAAACTGCAAATTTTTCCATATATTCCGACATGTCAAGCTGTATAAGTGAGTCTTGTTTGCCAAACATAAAATTTGCAAGTTCCTTGCAAAGATATGTTTTACCTACTCCTGTTGCACCAAGGAAAACAAATGATCCAATTGGTCTTTGAGGATCTTTCAATCCTGCACGGGCACGCCTTACAGCCTTTGAGATTGTCTCAATTGCAAATTCCTGACCAATAACAGTCTTGGAAAGAGTCTTTTCCATATCAAGAAGTCTCGTCAACTCATCTCCTTCCATTCTGGTAATTGGAACACCTGTGATTTTTGATATTATATCTGTTATATCATCAGCTGTAAGAACAGGCTGATTCGATTTCTGAAGCTGGTTCCACTCTTTTTCTAAAACCTCGATTTTATGTTCAGTATCTTTTGCTTCGTCTCGCAAATCTGCCGCTAATTCAAAATTCTGTTCGGTAATAGCATCATCTTTTGCAATTTTTGTTGCTAGAAGTTTCTTCTCAAGTTTCTTAATTTTAGGATTGCTTGTAGAATTTGATATCTGAACTTTTGCTCCACATTCATCAATAACATCAATTGCTTTATCCGGCAAAAAACGTCCGGTGATGTATCGAGAAGAGAGTCTTGCTGCTACTTCCAAAGAATCTTTTGAATACTTAATATTATGGTGCTGTTCATATTTATATGCAATTCCATTAAGAATTTCAATGGTTTCATCTACTGTTGGTTCTTTAATCATTACAGTCTGAAATCGACGTTCCAATGCTGTATCTTTCTCTATAAATTTTCGATATTCATTAAGTGTTGTCGCCCCAATACACTGTAGCTCCCCCCTAGACAAAGCCGGCTTTATTATATTTGCGGCATCCATTGCCCCCTCTGCTGAACCGGCACCAACAATGCCATGTATTTCATCAATAAAAAGAATAACATTCTTGACTATTTTCACCTCATCCATGACCGCTTTTATTCTCTCTTCAAACTGACCACGGTATTTTGTTCCGGCAACAAGTAGAGCCATATCAAGAGCAACAACACGTCTGTTTTTTATTATATCCGGAACATCTCCCCCGACAATCTTGTTAGCCAATCCCTCTACAACAGCTGTCTTACCAACCCCAGCCTCCCCAATAAGAGCAGGATTGTTTTTGTTGCGGCGACAAAGAATCTGTATAACTCGCTCAATTTCATGTTCTCGACCTATTACAGGATCCAACTCATCATTTTTGGCAAGAACAGTTAAATCTCTACCATAATTATCAAGATGCGGTGTCTTGTACTGACTTTTCTTGTTTTTTCCTCCAAATTCGGGAATATTTGTTGGCGCTTGTGAAGAAAATGGTTCAGCCAAATCTTCATCAAAATCATCATCTTCGCCAATAGGTTCAAGCAAACGAATCAATTCAAACCTGAAATTGTCATAGTTTACATCATTTTTGGCAAGTACTCTGGCAACTATATTTTCTCCCTCTGCCAGTATCGCCAACATTAAATGTTCCGTCCCCACAAAAGAGTTGTGCAACTGTGAAGACTCAATTTTTGCTAATTCAAGTACTTTTTTACATCTTGCAGTAAAAGGAAGAATCTTACTCTCCTTCAACGGATTTAAAGATTCAGTTGCACTCTCAATTTCTATACGTATTATATCCAAAGGTAATTCCATGTTCAACAATGTGGAAACTGCCATACCGTCACCAATGGAAAGAATTGACAAAAAAAGATGTTCTATTCCTATAAATCCTTGTCCCTGGGCAAGTGCCTCACTTTTAGCAAGGCCCATTACTCTCCTGGCACGAGGGGTAAACTTTATAAATTTTTCATTACTCATCAATATACTCCACAAATTCTATTTTTTCAAAAACACTATCAACAATACTCATAACCTCAGTTTTTTTTTCATTTTCTTTTTCACAACCTACATGCAATTTACAAGATACATCAGCCTTATCTAAAATATTATATATATCATCATATGTAATTTTACGAATTACACCACTATCAATTCCAAGCTTCAAAAATGATACAATCTCTAAAAGATAACTAAACTCTTTTAAATCATCACTTTTTCTCTCATCTTTAAAAGTCTCCAGCTGTTCCTCTACCATACGTGTTGACTCAACAAAATATCTCTCTCTTGCTGCTATCTCCAAATGCTTAAGCTTTTCAATAATTACAGCCATATTATCTAATATTGTTCGCTCTGTAACACCAAGTGTCCGTCTGTTTGAAACAATAACAACTCCACCAATTACAGAACTGTCAGATGCTACGGAATCAAACAATTCTCTTAAATTAAAACCAAGTTCATTCAACCCAAAAAGAATCTGCTGAATTTCATCCACAAACTTTAGAGCACCGAGATGCATACCAACCTCAACGGTTAAACCTGTTCCTACATTTTTTGGAGAGACTGTCAGAAACCCCAGTCGATTTGAATATGCAAAATCAATATACTCGGCAATGATATTGTCAAGTGCATTAACCTTTTCAAATATTGAGTTTAAATTGTATCCATGGCTCGTAGCCTGTATACATATGTGATCCTCAAAATTAATAAGTATAGCAATATGATCATCCCGGCCGATAAAAGCTCCGACAACTTCATTTCCAAATGGCGACCTGCTCGCAATTCTAAGAATGTCTAAATCTTTTATATCATCTATATCTAAATAATCAAAACGTTCCAGAAACCCGGCCTTTTTCAAAGCATTTTGAACTAAATTTCGAATTTTATCCTGCTCTTTTGCCGAAAGCTGATGTGGAAATTGATACCCATCAAAATTTCTGCGCAGAAGAACTCTGCTTCCGGTAACAACTTCATCCCTTTTCTCAGGATAGAAGAGTGTTAAATTTGAAAATATTTCATGTATATTCTTTGACATATCAAGCACTCTTAACTTTACTTATTTCATCTCTGATCATTGCTGCATTCTCATAATTCTCATGACGTACCTCGTCAGCAAGTTGTTTTTTTAACAACATTATTTTTTCATTCTTTGCATGTACACCAACAGGTTTTTTTCCTATATGTCTCAAAGAGCTATGCATACGTTGAATTATATCATCTAAACTATCTGAAAAATATTTGTAGCATTTTGGACAGCCCAATGATAAATCATAATCAAATTCACTTTGACTCAAACCACAAGCCTTACAGCGATATATCTCTATGCTCTCATCGTAATCAAAATTATTAAATGCAAGTGCTTTTAACTTCTCCACCAGCTTGTTCATTGCAAAATTAGGATCAGTTGAAAAGCCAAACTGCTCCATGCATTTTGAACAAATCCAAGCATCTTTAATCATCTTCTTGTTCTCAAATACATTTAAAAAAATTGTTGCTTCTCTTTTTTTGCAAATCTGACAAAGTTTCATATCTTTGCTCCCTTTAAATTTATTAATTTACATATATTGTAAACGTATACATACTATAAAAAATTGCATTTAAACCTTTCTAAGGCATTCGTGTTAAGCAAGATTTTTTAAGTGCTAAGCATAACACTTTTTTTGACGCATGACAACAGCCAAACTGTAAACGGCAAATTGTAAACTATTGTACTACAACCCTTCATATTGCCATTTCGCTACGCTACATTGCTTTAGGCATGCTAAAGCCTCACTTCGTGTCTTGTTTATTGCCATTTCGGTAGGACGCTTCGCTGCTGTCGTAAACTCCAGCCTCACTCCCGTTGGTCGTGTCGCTACATTGCTTTAGGCATGCTAAAGCCTCTTACCCTGCGGTCGTTTGATCGTTTATTTTTCAGAACCTTTCTAACATTTTTATTATAAATAACTTACAACACCAATTTGTGCATGTCAACTTTTCATGATAATGAGGACATTCGTTACACTGTCCGAGCCCACGGGACTCGGCTACAGGGTGAAACACCCCATAAGACATCCAAGGCTTTCCGTCCGAGCCCATGGGACTCGGCTACAGGGTGTGGGGCAATCTGCCGTTAATTTGCAAGACTAACACTGTAGCCGCGTCGCTTCGGCGCGGAAGTTTCACATCTTCTCTGTGTCCTCTGTATTCTCTGTGTTCTCGAGCGTAGCGGGTGGTTAAAACTTATTTTCTTCTTTTGC
>CAYTUX010000190.1:0-15430 GCA_964441455.1 uncultured Victivallales bacterium
TGAAAATCAAAAATTTACTCTGGAAATAAGAAAAAAATCTAATAAAAAAATCAATTAAAAAACATCGAACTTGTAAGTTGTTTATTTATAATAGTTTAATATTATTAAACCAGGTATTATAATTAACAAATATTATATATTTATGTAAATCTTGCAAAGATAGCTTTGTTATATTAGAATTATATAAATATTTTAATTTTTTTTATAGAAAGGTAAGATGAAAAACAGATTTTCAGAAATGGTTGATTCTTTTGAAAGAGTTTTTGAGGATGGACATAATATTGAATTGGGCGATGCAGAACCTCTCACGCTACAGAAAGTTAGAAATGATTGTAAGATGTTGTTATTTTCACCTCATCCTGATGATGAGTGTATTATTGGAGCTTTACCTTTAAGGCTTAGAAAAGATTATGGTGTTGATGTTAAGAATGTGGCAGTAACTTTAGGAAGTAATGTTGCCGAAAGATCACGTCGCTTGGACGAATTGAAGTATGCTTGTAATTTTTTTGGTTTTGTGTTGATAGTTGCTCCTGATATGGGATTGAATAAGGTTAATTTAGATTGCCGTGATAACGACCGGAATTTATGGGGAGATAATGTTAAGTTAATTGAAAATATTTTGCGAACTGAGATGCCTGATATTATTACGATTCCAAATGTTGATGATGCAAATAGCACTCATGTTGGAGTAAGATATTTGGTTATTGATGCTATTGCTAGAATAGAAGGATTTGAATGTGTTGTGATTGAAACTGAATTTTGGGGAGCAAATAAGTTTCCTAATTTGATGGTTGAATCTTCTAATGAGGATGTTTCAGAGCTTATTACAGGGTTGAGTTTTCATAAGGGTGAGGTTTCTAGAAATCCATATCATTTGACTTTGTGTGCGTGGATGATGGATAATGTTCGTCGAGGTGGTGAGTTGGTTGGAGGTCAGGGTGGAGTTGTTCCTAATTTTATTTATGCTACTCTTTATCGATGTAGTAGATTTAAGGATGGTTATTTAGTTCCAATGTATGAGAATGGAAAGATTGTATCAGTTGATGATAGTCTTGATTTTTTAATAATCAAAGTAATAGCTGGGGCAAAATAGAAAAGTATTAAAATAACTCACCCAGAAAAAAGCATTGAAGTATATAAAAAGTACTTTAGTTTATTCAACTAATATAGTATATTATATTATTATTTAATTTTTTAGGGATTGCAATTTTTACACAAATTTGGTTCTTTCAAAAATTGTATGAGTGCGCCAAGATATTAAAACAAAAATTTTAATGCGATGGGGACGGCATTCCTCCCGTGTGAACCTTGCAGGTTAATGTTATATTGCAGCTTTAACGGGGAGGGTCATCGTCGCCGATGACCGAAATAAAACAAAAGATATAGGGATAAGACTAAATAGTCTGTATCCTAACTTGTCACGACGTAGTCCCGAAGGGCGAAGTCGGATTGATTTAAAACAAAATAAGGCTGTTAAGAGTACAAAACTTTTGACAGAACCACAAATTTAATAAGGGATATAAATTATGACAGATAAGAAATCGGCTTATGCTGAAGCTGGAGTTGATATTGATGAGATGATGTTTTCTTTGAAATCGGTTAAATCGATGGTTCAACAGACTAATACAGATGGTGTTTTGAGTGATATTGGTTCTTTTGGAGGATTATTTAAGTCACCCGGTTCAGATAGTATACTTGTTTCCAGTGCTGATGGAGTTGGGACGAAGTTGAAGGTTGCAACGATGGCAGGCATTCACGATACCGTTGGTCAGGATTTAATTAATCATTGTGTTAATGATATTCTTGTGCAGGGAGCAAAGCCACTTTTCTTTTTGGACTATCTTGGTACGTCGAAACTTAAGGGTGAAGTCTTTCAAAATATAGTTAAGGGACTTTGTATGGCTTGTATGGAAAATGGTTGTACTTTACTTGGCGGAGAGACTGCGGAAATGCCCGGATTTTATCCGGAAGGGGAGTATGATTTGGTTGGAACAATTGTCGGCAGTGTTGATGCGGATAAGATTATTACAGGTGAGAACATTAAAAAGAGAGATGTGCTGATTGGTTTGCCATCTTCAGGATTGCATACAAATGGTTATTCTCTTGCAAGGAAAGTAATTTTTGATGATGCAGGGCTTGGGGTTAATGATATTTTGCCGGGTACAGATAAGAGTGTTGCCGATGTACTCCTTTCCGTACACAAGAGTTATTTAAAACCAGTATTGGCGGTTATGGATGAAATTACTATTGCCGGCATGGCACATATTACCGGCGGTGGTTTTTATGATAATATTCCTAGAATTTTGCCGGAAGGTGTTGGTATTGAGATTAACAAATCAACTTGGAGAATTCCGTCTGTTTATAAATTTATTCAAAATACCGGTGATATTGATGAAGATGAGATGTATCGTGTCTTTAACATGGGGATCGGCTTTGTCCTGATTGTTGATGAATCCGATGTTGTAAAAACTTTAGAGATTTTAAGTGAAACATATGCACAACCAATAGTAATTGGTAAAGTTGTTTCCGGAGATAAAGTTGTTAGTTTGATTGAATAAACCTTAGATTTCTGGTTGAGGGTATAAACATTTGTTTTAATCAATGAAATTAGGATTTAAATTACCCAGCTACTACGTTATGGACTTTAATTTATAATTTCAGAGTAATTTATTTTCGTAATAGCTGGGCTACAAAACATCTGCAAATCAATGGTTTAGCTTTCTTTGCAGCATCAGCAACTGTAGAGACGGGGGTGCTTCACCCCGCCGGAAATAACATTCAACTAGAAAAATAGGGTAATAAAAGGATACAACCTACTTTCTTTAAGAGAAGAGATTAGTTTTTTTAAAATAACAGAATAACAGACATTTGGAATTTACCTATCAATAAAAAAGTAAAGGAATTATAAGATGAAAAAGTTAATTATTGCAGGTTCAGGACCTGCCGGAGCGACAGCAGCCATATATGCAGCAAGAGCAATGCTGAATCCAATAATTTTTGAAGGACCTGCCCCCGGAGGACAGCTTATTGTGTCTCATGAAATTGAAAATTATCCCGGATTTGAATCTATATCGGGATTTGGACTGATGTCCAAGTTTAGGGCTCAGGCAGAAAAATTTGGTGCTCGATTTGAGAGTGCTTCGATTACCGGCATAGAGAAAAAAGGAGATGTAATTATAGTTAAGACAGATGATGAAAGGGTTATTGAAACAGAATCATTAATTATTGCATCAGGTGCTATTGCCCGTAGACTTCCAATTGAGACAGAGCCCCTTTTTTACGGCAAGGGTGTTTCGGGTTGTGCAACGTGTGATGGAGCTTTTTATAGAAACAGCAAAGTTCTCGTGATTGGCGGCGGAAACACAGCAATTGAAGATGCACTTTTTTTAACTCGATTTGCTTCTGAGGTTACAATTGTTCATCGCCGGGATTATCTGCGTGCGGACTCAATTGAGATAGAGAAGGCAAAAGCGAATGAAAAGATAAAATGGTTGATACCTTATACCATTAAGGAAATTAAGGGAGATGCAAATGGTCTGGTTGCCGGAGCTGTTTTAACAAATGCAGAAACCGGCGAAGAGAAGGAAGTTGAATGTGAGGGGATTTTTACTGCGATAGGACATATTCCTCAGACAGATGCATTTAAGGGGTTTGTTGAAATAAATAATGAAGGTTTGATAAACATTGAGTCAGGAAGCACCCAGACAAATATACCCGGTATATTTGCATGTGGAGATGTAATTGATCCTGTTTATAAGCAGGCGGTTATTGCAGCCGGTACGGGTTGTATGGCTGCGCTGGATGCTCAGAAATATCTTGAAAAATAATGAGAAAATGGTGAAATAATGGAAGAATCAAAAAACGATAGGGTAATAATTCAACAGAAAAGTTCTGGAAGTAAAGGATGTTTATGGGCTGTAATAGTGGTTCAGTTTATTGTAATGTTTTTCATTGTGCTTGGTTTAATTGGAGCTATTGCGGCAGCAGGTTTTTTCAAAGCTGTAAAGTCTGCAGCATTAGAAAATAATTTTGCTGATAATGGTTTGTACGGCAGGGATGAGTATCCTGCATTAACAGAGATATGGAGTTCCGGAGATGGTGATGCGATGACAAAAGTTGTAAGAATTCCTGTTAAGGGTTTTATAACTTTAAACGCAAATGAGTCAATGTTCGGCAAGACCATGAGTTCTACATCTTCGGCATTACAGGCAATTAAGCGTGCTACACTTGATTATGATGTAAAGGCCATTATTCTTGAAGTCAACAGTGGAGGTGGGGGTATCACAGCAAGTGACATTGTTCATAACGCATTAATTAATTTTAAAGAAAGTGATCCTGATCGTAAAGTTGTTGCAATTTTTGGAGATGTGGCAGCGTCCGGAGCTTATTATATTGCAACGGCTGCAGATTACATTATTTCCCGTCCGACATCTGTTACAGGGTCCCTTTCTGTGATTATGCAATCTATAAACATATATCAATTAGCGCAGAAGATTGGTATAGAAGATGTTACTATTGCCTCCGGTAATAATAAAGACATGCTTAATCCTTTGAAGCAAGTTGATCCCTCACAAAGGGCTTTGCTTGAAACTATGATTCAACAGATGCACAATCGTTTTGTTGAAGTAATTATGGCTGGACGCGGTTTATCTGAAGAAGAAGTCCGTAAAATTGCTGATGGCAGAATTTTCACATCTCAACAGGCACGAGATTTAGAACTGATTGATGAGATTGGTTACTACGAAGATGCAGAGAGTGTATGTGCAAAGATTTTGGGTGTTGATAAGATTAAGGTTTACAGATATCAGCAGGCATTTGACTGGAAAACAATTTTTAATGCTTCGCAAGGTTTAGATCTTATAAATCTTTTTGGTATAAATGATAAGACAAGTCCATTTTTGTATCGTTGGAATCCACAACAGTAATTAAATTGAAATTCAAAATTATGGAATAGTTTAATATTGCTGCATACTTCCGGTATTATAAGGAATTATGGTAGGTATAATTTTTATGTAGAGTGAGTCTGCATGTTTATTCCGGTCATGATTTGAAGTTGGATGCTGGACATTCGTTATTGTTAGGCTGCTATTTCATATATAATGGTGTGGCATTAAAAAAGAGAGACAATATAGATATGGTTGACAAATTAAAGAAAATGTATTGGCAGGTCTACGGACCTTTAGTGGCACTGATTTTGTTGATTTTCTTACTTGTTCATTTTCAGGTAATAAATATTGCTATATCTAACAATCAAAGGATTGGATCTGCGGTAATAATTGGTACAGCTTTTCTTGCTTTTGTGGCACCAATGTGGCAAAAAGTTTTTCATTTGAAGAATAATGTAGGCAAGCCTTTTGACGAAACTGTTTTATTTAAATATTTGCGTAATATGTTTTTTACTTCAGCCTGTGCATTCGCAGTGATTCCGGTTACATTTCTGCTTGGTTTGAAAGGGCCACCACTAATTATGGTTATATTTCTTGCACTTTTTGCCAGTTTTTATAATTTTCCATCCAAGAGAAAATGGGAATATGAGAAGAAGCTTTTAACATTTAAGAAGAAATAGCTGATGAAAAAGATACTAAATCCATTTGAAAAATGCAAAGAATATAACAACTTTGTCTCTTCAGCCAAGAATGCCAAAGGGCTTGGTTTGGAATTTTTCTTAGACGGAGACAATGTTGTTTCCATATGGAGTCCAACATGTGACTATACAAGTTATAAGAGTATATTGCATGGAGGTATTCAGTCTCTGTTGCTTGACGAGATTGGTTCTTGGGCAATTTTTATTTTCATGGAAACCGCTGGTGTGACTAAAAGTATGAGGATTAACTATCTTAATCCTATGTATATTACAAAGGGAGAGATAAAGTTAGAGGCAAATCTTGTAGAATATGTGGAGGAGGAAAATATTGCAAAGGTTCATGCACGGGCATTCAGCAATAATGGAACTTTGTGTTGTGAAGCATTTATTGATTACTTTATATATCCTAAAAAATTGGCAAAAAGATTTCTTCAATATCCGGATTCTGTATCAGATTTTTTTGAAAGATAAAAATCTAAATAGTTTCCTTGTTTTTCTGGTTAATTGTTTTGTTGCTGTTCTATTTTGAAAAGCCATTTGGAACCCAGTTAGAATGTTAGAGAGTTAGACCGTTTACACTCCGTGGGCAGGAAAGAATTTTATTTTTTATTTAAAACCTAGGGTTATAATCCCGTTGGTCGCTCACCCTAGGCTGCCTATGAAATGCCCTTTCAGGGCATGTAAATGGCTGACGGAGTTTCAGTTTAATCCAGATGTCTCTCCATACCCGGGAAAAGTTACTTATAAAATTGTCTAAACAACAAAAATTATTTTTTTAAATTGTGAGTATTTTATTAAATTTTATAAAAAACGCAAGTTTTATTTTTCAGATAGGGTCTTAGATTTCTGGATGAGATGATAAACATCGTTTTAAGCCAATGAAATTAGCATTTAAAACATATTTTAAAGGTGGGGTCACCCCAGCTACTACGTTATGGACTTTAATTTATAATTTCAGAGTAATTTATTTTCGTAATAGCTGGGCTACAAAACCCCTGTACATCAATGGTTTAGCGTTGTTTAAAGCATCAGCAACTGTAGGGTGCCCCGCCCTCACTTTGGATTTCTAAGAAATCAAAGTAAGGGCGGGGCTACCAAGAAAACATTTAAACAGAAACATAGGGGATAATCTCTTAATTTTTCGGTTGGAGAAGAAAAAATCTGTTTTAACCAATAAAATAAGCAAATGAGAGCTTGTT
Source organism: uncultured Victivallales bacterium (assembly GCA_964441455.1). Taxonomy (GTDB): domain Bacteria; phylum Verrucomicrobiota; class Kiritimatiellia; order JAQICX01; family JAQICX01; genus JAQICX01. The sequence goes on from CAYTUX010000190.1 coordinate 6,784, forward strand.
TTTTTCAGTTTTGGGTGATAAAGTTGAAAATTATATTTTAAAGGCGGGGTGAAGCACCCTGTCTTTACAGAAACCATTTGCAATCAAACATTTAGGTTTGATTTCAGCATCCGCAACTGTAGGGTCGGGGTCCGTGACCCCGCTGAAAAAGACGTTTAACCAGAAAAATAGGGGGATAATCAAGAAATCAAATAATATATTTGCATATTTTTTGTTATTATATTATTATATAGTATAGATTTTTTTAAACACAAACACAAAGAGGTTACAGATGAATTTTCAAGGTGCATATACAGCTATTGTAACGCCTTTTAATAAAGATGGAAGTATTGATTTTGGCAAGTTCAAAGAGTTAATTGAAATACAAATTGCAGGGGATATAGATGGTATTGTTCCGGTTGGTACAACAGGAGAATCGCCAACTTTATTTACTGATGAGCATTGTGAAGTTGTTAAAAAAGCTGTTGAATATGCTGATGGCAGAATAAAAGTTATTGCCGGTGCTGGAGCTAACTCGACAGCTGAAGCAATTGAACTTACCAAAAGAGCTATTGCTGATGGTGTTGATGGAACTTTGCAGGTTACTCCATATTACAACAAACCTACTCAAGAGGGACTTTACAGACATTTTTCTGCCCTTGCTGATCAAGGTGGTAAGGTTATGCTTTATAATGTGCCGGGGCGTTCGGGAGTTCCTATTGAAGCAGAAACAGTTGTCAGATTATCCAAGCATGAGAACATAGTTTCGGTTAAAGAGGCGGCAGGTTCTGTGGAAAGAGTTAGTCTTTTAAAAAGCATGTGTGATATTGAAGTTATTTCAGGCGATGACACATTAGCACTTCCGATGATGACTGTTGGAGCTGTTGGTGTTGTCAGTGTTGCAGCAAATATTATTCCGGCAGTTATGTCCAAGTTGGTTCATTCAATGCTTGACGGGGAACTTGTTAAAGCTCAAAAGCTTCACAGCGAGTATTATAAATTTTTCAAGGCACTATTTTTGGAAACTAATCCTATTGGTATTAAGGCCGCAATGTCTTATGCCGGTATTATTAAAGAAGTTTATCGTTTGCCGATGTGTGAACTTAGCATTGAGCACAGCAAGATATTAAAAAAAGTTATGATGGATATCGGGATTATTAACGATCCTGTTTATAGATAAAGGTTTATTATGGTAAAAGTTGTTATAGTTGGTGCCGGAGGCAGAATGGGCAATGCTCTTATCAGGGCTGTTGTTTCAAAGGAAGATACAGAACTTTTTGGTGCTGTTGATTTGCCGAATCATCCTGATTTGGGCAAAGATGCAGGGGAGCTTGCAGGATGTGGAACACAGAATGTACTGTTGACAGATAATCTTGGAGATGCTCTTGAAGGAGCGGATGTATTGATTGACTTCACTTTTCATGAAGCTGTTCCAAACAATGTCAAGATTGCTGCAGAAAAGTTATGTGCAGTAGTTATTGGCACGACTGGTTTGACTCAAGAAGAGACAGAGGTTGTAAGGAAAGAGTCATTTAAGATTCCAATTGTCTGTGCTCCAAACATGAGTGTTGGTGTGAATCTTCTTTTTGCTCTAACGAAAAAAGTTGCAGCGATTCTTGGTCCGGAATTTGATGCAGAGATTGTTGAGATGCATCATCGTCACAAGCAGGATGCACCTAGTGGCACAGCAATGCGGATTGCAGAGTCTCTTGCCGAGGGTCGGAAGAGGCAACTCGATGATGTTGCCTGTTATGGTCGTAAAGGTATTACAGGAGAGCGGCCGGTTGGAGAAATAGGAATTCATACACTTCGTGGTGGAGACGTAGTTGGCGATCATGCTGTCATTTTTGCCGGAGATTCAGAACGTTTCGAGTTGACTCATAAGGCATCAAATAGAGATGTTTTTGCAAAGGGTGCTGTTTTTGCAACAACTTGGATTAGCGATAAAAAACCAAGAATTTATGACATGCAGGATATATTAGGGCTGAATTAATGATTTCGTTTGTTAGGTGATTGGTTTGTTGCAGTTATTATTTTATGACTATCAGCAATTTGGAGTTTTATGAAAAAGCTTACAGAAATTGGTTTGAGTCTAGGATCAAATATGGGAGATCGACTTGCCAATTTAAATTCAGCCTGTGAGGATCTTAATCGTTATGAAGGAATAACTGTTGTTTCAAAATCTCGAATTTATGAGACCGAGCCTGTTGGTGTGGAGGATAAATATCAATATGCGTTATATTATAATGCATTTGTTGTAATAAAAACAGTTTTATCTCTTTCTTCTCTTTTAGATGTTACTAAGAAACTTGAAAATAATTATGGAAGAGATCTTTGTTCTGAGAAGAATTCTCCAAGACCTTTAGATATTGATATAATATATGTAGGAGACTTAACGTTTAATAGAGACAAGATTAAAGTTCCGCATGAGAGGTGGTATGAGAGACGTTTTGTTGTTCAGCCGTTAGTTGATGTCCGTCCCGATATTATAATACCAGGACAGTCAGAAACAGCAGAGCAGATTTTAAAAAAACTTCCAGAAGAGCCTTATGTAAGGTATGCTGAAGAAACATCAGGTAAATTTTAATCTGGCGGGTTCACGGACCCCGACCCTACAAAACATTATGCTGAAGAAACATCAGGTAAATTTTAATATGAAAAGAACAGTAAATACAATTAGAGACTTTAAAGGCAAAGAGAAGATATCAGTTCTTACTGCATATGATTATTCCACAGCCTTGATTGTTGATGAAAGTGACATTGACATAATATTGGTTGGAGACTCTCTCGCAATGACCATGATGGGTTTGGATTCAACGTTACCTGTTTCAATGGAAGTAATGCTTCATCATACAAAATGTGTTACAAGAGCCGTTGAGAATGCTCTTGTTGTTGCTGATATGCCTTTTATGTCTTATCATGTTTCTGTTGAGCAGGCAATTACTAATGCCGGTCGTTTTTTACAGGAAGCGGATGCAGATGCTGTAAAGATTGAGGGTGGAGCAGTAAGGTTGGAGACAATCAAAAAACTTACACAGAATGATATTCCGGTATTAGGACATATTGGTTTAACGCCACAAAGTGTTAAAACTATGGGTTTTAAGGTTCAGGGAAAGAAATCTGAAGATGCATTGAAATTAATTGAAGCTGCAATAGCGATTCAGGATGCCGGAGCATTTGCATTGGTTCTTGAGTGTGTTCCATCCGGACTTGCCAAGGATATATCTGAACAGTTATTCATTCCTACTATTGGTATTGGTGCCGGAGTTCATTGTGATGGGCAGGTTCTTGTTTACCATGATATGCTAGGCATGTATCCGAAACTTACTCCTAAGTTTATAAAAAAGTATGATGAAATCGGTGAAAAGATGAAAAATGCTTTTAAAGAGTATAGTAAAGAAGTTAAGACAGGTGAATTTCCGGAAGATAAACATTCTTTTTAGTTTATCTTTATGTGTTACTTGTCAATAAAAAGAAGGATCAATTATGAAGTTTTTTATTCCATTGATTTTGGTATTTGTTTTATTATTATGTCTTGCTAACTCAAAAAAGAAAGAGGTAGCCGTCATGCCGCAAAGAGATTTGTCTGAAACAGAAAAAAAGATTATCATAGAAAAGGGTACAGAACGTCCATTTACCGGAAAGCATTTGGCGAACAAAGATAAGGGTATTTATAGCTGTAGAAACTGTGGTGCTGATTTATATAAATCAGATGACAAATTTGAGTCACATTGTGGATGGCCATCTTTTGATGACGAAATTGATGGTGCAGTTAAGAGAACAGTAGATGCAGATGGAATGCGTACAGAAATAACATGTGCAAACTGTGGTGCACATCTTGGTCATGTTTTTGAGGGTGAACAATTGACCGAAAAGAATTTGAGGCATTGTGTTAACTCTATTAGTCTTGATTTTACCCCGGTTGATTGGAAGCCTAAGAAAGCATATTTTGCAGGGGGATGTTTTTGGGGTGTTGAATATTATATGCAGAAATTGTCTGGAGTTATATCTGTTGTTTCCGGTTACAGTGGTGGTACGGTTGAAAATCCAACTTATCAACAGGTTTGTTCCGGTCAGACAGGACATCTTGAAGTGGTAGAGGTTAAATATAATCCATACAAAGTAACATTCGAAGAGTTGACCAAAAGATTTCTTGAAATACATGATCCGACTCAGTCAAATGGTCAGGGACCTGATATCGGCAGCCAATATCTTTCTGCAATTTTTTATAGTACAGAAGAAGAGCAGAAAACAGCTAATCAACTTTTAGATCTTCTTAGAGAGAGAGAAATTAAACCGGCTACCAAGGTTATTAAGTTTGATAAGTTCTGGAAGGCTGAAGATTATCATCAGGATTATTACAATAGAAAAGGTTCTTTGCCTTATTGTCATAGTTATAAGAAATTGTTCTGATTTTTTTTTATTCTCCATACAAAAGTTAAAGAAAATAAAATTAACCATGAAGAACTTGAAGAAAATGAAGGTTAAAAAAATCGAAGATTTCCAGAAAAGCCATTATGAAAATTTAATTATGATTCTGAAAAATGAGACTTCAATTACTTCATTAACTTCATAGCAGAAAACAATAACTTTAACAAATGAGTGCACACTATTCCCAGCCGCTGGCGCGTCTAGGAAAGTGTGACTCTAACGATCTGTTTCATCTGTTACGCGTATAAACTCCACTCGGCACACAATAATAAATTCTGAAAATGTATAATAGAAGGTTTAAAGCTGCAGGCATTAATTACCTATAATAGGGAATTATTTTCTTTCTGAAAATGTAATGGCGGAGGGGGAGGGATTTGAACCCCCGGATACTTGCGCATCGCCGGTTTTCAAGACCGGTGCTTTCAGCCACTCAGCCACCCCTCCGCATAGAGATATTTTTTAAAACAGCGTGTAAGATATAAAAAAACATCATCTAAGTCAATAAAAATATGTGTTAAAATTTATTTTACTTGTTTTTCTGGTTAAATGCCCTTTTCGGTCGGCGGGGATGTTGATAGCATCGTGGATTTCTTGATTGAGAGATCCTATACTCATGCAAGTGAGCTAATGACAAATAATATGATGCCAAGGATTAGGAGGACAGCGACTACAAAGAAAAAGAAACGAAGAGGATCCTTGGTGTTTATGGCTCTCCATTTTGCTTTTTTTTCATCAGATTTTTTAATCGGTTCCTCACACTCTGGACAGGTTGTCGCATTGGATGAGACATCTTTTTTACACTCAGGACATTTAATTAACGACATATTTCGGTTCTCTTTCTTTTTTTTAGAACAATTATTATAAACTGTTCGCAAATAATTTTAGTATTTTGTATTACAACTTTTCATGATTCAAAGCAGGTGCTATTGCAGAATAATCCTGTAATTTTCTGCCCAAGCCGGCCGGCATAATCTTGCATGATTTAGCTGTATCCGGTAAGACCTCGTCATTAAAAACTTTTTTTACTTTATCGATCCAAGTGTTTCCTAAATGCAATGCCAGGCTTCCGAGTATAATTATTTCGGGGTAAAGCATATCTGCAATCAGAGCACAAGCCCGACCAACGGAATTAGCATTGATTTCAATTACCTTGTTAGCTTCTTTGTGACCAATTTTGGCAAGTTTGCTAATTTCTTCTGGAGGAGGAGGGGATGTCCAAATTTCAGGAAATTTCCATGCTGCAATTTTGCCAATTGCACTTCCTGAGCACAATGATTCATAGCAGCCTTCTTTCCCAAAAGCCTTTGGACCTTGATCAGCAAGCCTTGCATGACCTATTTCGCAGTTGTGTCCTTGAGCCCCGTAATATATTTGCCCGTTGATAACCAATCCCATGCCGAAACCGGTACCACAAGTCAGATAGACCAAGCTTTGCGTATTTTTTCCGGTCCCCCAGTAATATTCAGCAAGCGCACACGCCCCTGCATCATGATCGATATAAACAGGTAGTTTAAACTTTTCTTCAAGCATCTTTTTTAATGGTATTTTATCCCATCCGGGTAAATTTGGAGGCGATAAAATAATGCCATTTTTTGCATCAAGAGGACCACCTATAGAGACACCAATTGCTTCAATTTGAGGGTGTTTTACAATCATTATATTAATTTTATCAACAATTGTATTAAACATCCGGTTAAACCCCGCGACTGTTTTTGACGGCCATTCTAGACGATCAATCATGATACCATTGAAATCGCCAACAATGACGGCAGATTTTGTTCCCCCAACATCAAGTCCAAGATATATTTTCATGTTTTTCATACTGTTTTAATCTTAATTGTTAAATTTCTTAGTAAATATTAAGATTAGTTAAATTATACTTTATTTTTATATTTATGTGCGTCAATTAACAAAGTAAATGCACCCCCTCTGAAACTATCAACGTCACATTTTTCATACAATTTTTGACAATATCTATATTTTTTTGCACTTTTATTTAAATATGGGTAGCAAGTGTCGGTTGAGCAGATTATCTGTGACATTTCTGCTGACAATTTTGCTATGTTTTTTTAGTGCTTCGAAATATTCATCACCTAATTCATAAGCCACTTTGTAGGCAACATGAACCAGCTGACGGAATCCGTGATTATATTCCGGGCAAGATTGGTCGTGACGCAGTGCGTTGACGTACTTTTCACTCTTCCAGCTGTTGACAATTTCAGTTGATGGGAGTAGTTCCGGTTTGATATCAATGACGCTTGCGTAAGGCTTAGCCAACTCATCGTACCGGCCTAAAGCGCCTGTGTAGATTTTTTTTGCAACAGTAAGTCCGTCGCCACCAGCCTCTGCCAGTCCGATGACTTCTTCCAGCCAAGTAGTTCCGGCAGTTTTAACATGAAGCCCAGTATTATATTTTTTAATGATCTTGTTCATAGCCGGATAAATTGCAAATTTATCGCTTCCCGAATGAACACTCAGTCGCAAATTCTGTTTTAATCCAAAGTGCTTTGAAGCAAACCGCAACACGGCAACGTCCTGTTCAAATTCTTTTTCAAATTGGGCGACATCACCGACATAATCAACACCTTTATTGAATCGTCCGCTAAATTTTGGTGCAATTGTATCAATCGGAATCTTTTCCTGTGCAATCATTGCCAGAATAAAAAGCATTTCCACCGGTGTCTGCGGCGAATCGGTTTCATCCATGGATATCTCCACTGCAAAATGATCATCCTTATGTTTGGCTATATGTCGGTAGATTCGCCCGGCCTCCTGTACTGCACTAAGATACTTCTCGGCTATCAAACATATATCTTTTTGCGTTACTGAAAATTGCTCACTCAATCCCGGCAATTCAATTTTTCCGGTGTACTCATCAGTACTTGAGTTCACAAAAGCTTGAACATCTGCCGTCGGGGCATTTTCACCAATGTTGTCGGCAACATCCAGTGTAAAAAAGTCGGATGAGTCAATAAACCCATCTACGTTTTCCAATGAAATATGATCTGCGTCAACGAAATAAGGTTCTGTCCATCCCAATGCACTAACTGCCGAATCAGCCTCCAGCCGCAGAGAGTCAGGTGTTGTGTGAACGGTACTATGTTCGCGATAAGATTTATTCCAGACCGGGCTGACTTTTACGCCCTGTTTTTCAGCCTCGATATATGCTGCCAGTTGTGCTTTGCCTTGAAAACCAAAACGGTCTCCACATCCTAATGTATAATTTATCATGTTTCCTCGTATTCATTAAATATAAAATTCATAGTTTACGCAACAGTTGTTTAAAGTATATAATATAACGATTTTAGGAAAAATTAGCAATAAAAATAATGAGAAAAATGCTACGAGCTGTTGACAAATTACCATGAATTGTATTAAAGTATTTACAGTTAGTTTGTTATACGGCGGTTGTTAAAGCAGCAAGTTTAAAGTCTGTTTGCGAGACTGGGAGGGATAATGTATTATAACCTTCTATTCATTTTTGTTGCTTTTGAGGGGTTGTTTTTGGCAAAAGTTGCTTCCGCCAAGATTGGTTATGAAGGAGATACTCCATATCAGAGACAATCAGCTTTATATAGTCTTGCAATAACCTTAACTGCTGTTTTTGAACTTGTTTTTAAGTTGGGTACAAATGCTTACATCACAGTTACTTCTGCAATGCTGATGTTTTTAATTCTATCGGGGGCAAATCATCTGTATACAGCTTTGAAAGAGAGAAATCGTTCAAAGACAAATTTAATGCGGCCAATTCTTTCTGCAATTTTTGCAATATACCTGATTCCAATGATATTTAAACTTTTGAAATAAGGATCAATGCATGTCAGAATTCAGACTGCAGCCCCGGCCTTACTTTGCAAAAGAAATGCAAAGTGAGGGCGGAGCGATAGGATGAATATCCGATATCCACCCAGCTACTAGGTGAGAAAACTTAAACTATACATTTAACATAGTTACTGTTTTAGTAGCTGGGATGAATGAAGGATTACCCCTCCCACCTCGCACGCGAGGTGACCTCCCCTAAACAGGGGAGGAGCACTTTGGATCTGATGGGGAAAGTAATTTTTGGAACTCCGATGTCCCCATCGGCATCTTGATTTGTCATGCGTCAGAAAAAAATACGGGAAGACATGTCTCGTGCAGAGACACGGAGCAACTGTGTTAATTTGCAAGCATAAAATCAGAATTTTTCACTGCAGAGTTTGCAGCAATAACCAATTTCCGCATTACAGCTGTTAAA
>CAYTUX010000191.1:0-15974 GCA_964441455.1 uncultured Victivallales bacterium
CCACAAATGATTTTGCCAATAAGTATTTTATCTTTTTTCTTTTAATAATCTGCGTCATCTGCGGATAACTTCTTTTGGTTGCGGCTACGCCGCCCTAAGCTCTTCGTGCCTTTCTTGGTCGTCAATTTTTTAAATCATTCTGCTGTAAATTATTCTGCAAACAATCCTTTTAATCTGCGGATAAAATTCTTCTATTATTTCCGTGCTTATCGGTGTTCATCGGTGGCTAAACCTCTTCTTTTCTTTAATCATTCTGCTGAAAATCATTCTGCGGACAATCTCTTCCTCTCCCTTTTTATCCCAATGGGCTCGACCCATTTCTTTATAATAATCTTCTATCGATTTGATATTAAAGAAAATGCAAACTTGTTTTGGAATTTTGTGGTACAGGAATTTGTGGCGAAGCCTGACAAATACCTGTTCCCAAAATAACATAACAAATAATTAGTGCAATTAGTGAAATAGGCCATTCTCCCCAACCCTCACTTTGAATCTCTTAAAATTCAAAGTAAGGACGGGGTCATTGCTTCACCCTATTGTTTATCTGTAGTGGTTAAAGCCCCTCTCGCAGGCTCGAGTAACTGGTCAACCCTCTTCTCTTTTTTCCGTGCTTATCGGTGTTCATCGGTGGCTAAACCTCTTCTTAATTTATTTTTTTCTTTGTGCCCCTTTGCGTTCTATGTGGCTAAATCTTTTGGTTTTTCTTCTCTTTTTTTCTTTTTGCGTCATTAGCGTCATTTGCGTTTCTAATGCTGACTAACACCCTCCTCAATGTTTAATATAAAGATCATCTATATCCATCTCTTTTAAATTGTCCTTTATAATTTTCTTCAGAGCCTTATCAGCCTTTTTCTTCTGCTTAGCTGTAGAACCTGGACCGAAAACGACTTCTTTAAGTTTTTTCCCACTTTTTTGACGTTTTTCTTCTTTCTTCAGACGCTTAGCCTCACGCTCCATCTCCTTATGAGTCGGCATAATACTTTTTTTCTTCTCACTCATTGTTAACTCCTCATATTATTTATTAGTCCTTTTCAAAACAGCACCATAGACTATCGTTCTCAAAGTACTAGTACTGCCGGAACTTAGCCCAGCTACTAAGCAGGCAACATAAGTTTGTTTTGATTTTACGCTATGAAATGCTTAGTAGCTGGGCAATTTGTTTAACAAAATCAACTTCACCACCATAGTGGATTCTTACGCCCGTTAATTACACCAACAACTCCTCCCCGGCTATCCACGCCTTGCGGGATAGTCCCGCTCTGCGGGAGGAGGTCACCACGCTGTCATTTGCTTTATTAAAAGCAAATGACGGCGTGGTGGGAGGGGTGGTTTTCATAAACTTTTGACTGTACCATCTCACTTCATAATAACAGGTGGTTTTCTACGCAACTTTTCAGCCAATGTTCTCAACAGCCATAACAGCTCCTTCACACGATCCCTCTTCATCAGCATTAACTCATTCATTTTCTCACCACCTTTCATCCTCATATTAAAAAACAATTACTTATTATCTTTTCGCCATTTATCATATTTTTTCAAATCATTATTAATTTGAGCCACAACTATTCCAATGACAAAAACATCATCAATGTATCCTATCCCCGGAATAAAGTCAGGTATAGCATCAATTGGTGAAATAAAATATAGAAGAGCAGCCACAATTGCAATAATTGATCCCACAGGAATATCTTTATACTTGCCGGAAATCCAATCGCGGACGACCTGAAACATAAGAATAAGATTTTCCCAAACCTTATCTAAAGCTCCTTTTACCTTATTCGCTTTGTTCATTGCCTTATTTAAGGTCTCCTGAGTCTTATCCTTATCCTTAATTATCTTTTCTGCCGCCTGCGTAGATTTATGAAAAGCACTTGCTACTTCGTCCATATTCAGTTCTGCTTTTGTATCTTCTCTCATGACTTTTCTCCTGATTTTGTCTGTTTGAGATTTTTAAATTATTCCCATTTCAAATATGCTTCAGTTTATATTTCTTCATCATCTTCGATATATTCATCATCCGTTTCACATTCAATTAATGTACTGTTTTCCCTTTCAGCAGGAAGCTTGACATATTGATATACCTCAAAATATCCGATAGAAGTACCAATGATACCTACCAGAATCTCATCAACCGATCCTGGAACAAACTGACCGAAGAGCGGATATATTGCAACAATGCCGAGCGGAAATATTGCTTCAGTTGGTATAACTCCAAGTTTTCTTGAAGCAAGCACAATTGAACCAAATACTCCTGCAAAAAGTACTAGAGTATCATCAAACTGTCCAAATACAGCATCAGGTAATATCAAATACAATAGAGCCATCGCAAAAGGTGATGCAACCATCAACCATCCAGGGTCTTTTATTCTTGAAATTAAAATTGTTCCCGTAATAAAAAACAGCATATATGTGCATAGGGCAGCTATAACACCTATTCTGAAACTCCATCCTACCCATCCTATAATCAATGCAGGCAAAGGCATAATAATAGATAATATATATAATGCTATACCAGAACATCCTTGTTGTTCACTCATCTAATTCTCCTTCCTGATTAAATATTGATACTTCTCTGATCATTTACCCCAATTATATCAAAACAACACGGACACAGCGTGTCCTTGTGAAAAATTGTTTTATTTTTTTAAATAATACTTTTTATAAAAGCAAATTTATCCTTTGGAATAGGAACCTCTTTTCCACATAGGAAATTTTCTGCTAAAGTTGTAATCCATTGTCTGCTTGTGGTACATTTATTGATTACAATGCATGGATTCTCTGCATCGTCAATCAGAACATAATCCTGAATATTTACATCAATCGCTTTTTTTCCCAATTTAGCATATAGATGCGTTAATTGTTCTGTTTTTACAGTGTTATATTTGGTCTCACATAATTAGATAGTTTTCTGCTCATCATAATCCCAGAAATCAGAAAACATGTAGAAATCATCAAATATAAGACTATAGAATCCCACGACAAAAAAAGATCTATTAATCCATTTGAGTTGGAAATCACCACCAGATATCTTATAGGTGTTAACAAAGACAGTAAATGAACAGGTTCCCACCATATATATTCTCCCATCAAATATTTTAGTGGACCAAATAATTTTGACTCTGGATCTGCTGTTAACTTGGCAAACATAATCTGGAATGCCGTTATAAATGGAATTACTTTAGAAGGCCAGCCGGACTTAAGGGTAGAAAATAGCACTACACCAAGCCATCCTCCCATAAATGATGCTAGAAAGAAACTGTACCATCTACGAAAATATGAAAACAATGACAATTTTTCAAATTCGACCCATTTACCCTCATCTTTGACAAGTTGGTATGTATTGGCAATCCTCTGTTTTTCATCATAATTGATCTCGCGATAAAATTCATCAGAATTTCGTTGACAATATTCAGAATCATCATCACCCCACTCTTCAATATTAGCTTCACCATACCTTATCTTGTTTAGAGCTGCACTTGTTTTTGATGGAATAGTTCCATGATTTAGAAAAAGAATAGAGCTAAGAGCCAAAAGTATAGACGCATGAATGGTAGCCATAAAAAAGATAACAACGGTACGAGATCTTAATACTTTCCAAACAGAAACGCCACCGTTCGTTAATTTTATTTCACATAACCTCTGAATATATTTTTCGTCCTTTTCAAACCAATCAACAACCATGGTAATTCCCATCCAGAAGGCAAAAATAAGATTAAAGAAAGTTAACTTTTCTACATCACCATTTGCACCAGAAAGTTGAATAAGAATACCAATGCCAAGCGAAACAAAAATGGTTATTTTGCACTGGCTTCTAAGAAAACGCACAATCTCACTATAAGTCAAACTAATCTTCATATACATCCTGTTTATTATTATATAAATCTATTTCTCTGTCAAAAAATGAGGTAATTTCAGGTGAATGGGATGTTGCAATTACAGTAACTCCTGAGTGCTTCAGTGCATCTAGAAGCGATAAGGTTATCTGTCTGTTTAATTTGTCAAGACTCGAATCTGGCTCGTCAAGCAGGATCAAGTTTGGTTTACGTAATAGTTCAAGACCAACGTGCACTCGTCTTTGTTCTCCGCCACTTAAGTCTTTCACCTTATTATTGCGTTTTGATTTCAATTGCATTGCATAAAGTATATATTTAATCTCCGCTTCTTCTTCTTTAATATTGTATAGATTTGCAAACAATCTAAACAGTTCATCAACGGTTAATCCATTAGGCAATACCGGGGACTGAGAAACATATGCAACAATGGGCTTTTTGTTTGTGCCATTATTTAACAATACCGTCCTCTCACCTTTATCTTTCTTCTCTTTATGGTTGCTCCAAAAAGAACCAGGTTCCATCTGATCAGCAATGAATTTAAGTAAAGTGCTTTTGCCACAACCGCTTTCTCCACGTATGACTACTGATTCTCCAGATTTAATAGTATTGGTCAATTTTTTTAATAGAGCTTCTTTTTTTTGTTTCTTTTTATACCCAAACGAAAGGTTTTTAAGATTAACTTCTGCCCCCTCATTATCCTTTTGCAGTTTAAGAATACCATCTTTAAATACATAAGTAATCCAACCTATTCTAAGTTTTTCTCCATCCTCAAGCACTTTGCTTCCTTCAAGCAATTCATCTTCAACATATGTTGGATAATGATCCTTTTTGTCAATGATTACGACTTGTCCATCCTCTAACTTGAAACTGACATGACTCGGTGCAATAGTAATAAGAGGAATGATTATATCATCATTTTTTTTGTTACTCCCTATCTTTATTGTCGAATCCATTTTTTCATTAAGCTTTTCAAGCAACTGTATAATGGTAGGTGGTGGTCCCATGTCCGAAAATGAGAATGCATCAATATCTGATGAGGATTGTTCAACTTCTGCTTCACGCTTACAATTTTTTTTACTAAATTTAGTGGGTTTCATTAGTATCCAAGTATTCAAATATATGTTTCTGAGCATAAAAATGCCAAACAGGATTTTCTATACCATCTTTAATCTGGTACTTTTCCTGAATATCTTCAAGTGAAAAACCGGTATCACTCAGAACAATTTTATCAATATCTTTTTTTGTTAGAAAAGCAACACGAACAAGGTGTATTGCCTGTTCATTCTTATTATCCTGTGGACACAGAAGTAATACAGGATATGAAGTGTTAGGGTTCATATTCATTAATTCTATAGGCAGAGATAACAACGGTGGAAGAGGGTAGTCATTATCTCCGTTAAAACCAAGGTCAGCTAAAAGAGTATATTGATTTGGCATTGCATTTCCAAGGCTCTTGTCAGGATAAGCATTTGTAAATGACTGTAGCGAATTATATCTCACATTGCTATCACTGCGTAATGCCATTTGCAACCTGCCACGCACATCAATAAGTGCGCAATAAGCATTGTCTACATCTGCAGCAGAAAGTACAGATACCTCCTTTGATATCTCTGGTCGACAAGTCCGGCAGGTTAAAAACACTCCTAAAACCCCTACAAATAATAAAAATACAACAAGTTTGACAAGCTTTAAAGAATGTTTTTTAGATTTATTGTTTATTTCCATGGACAATTTTCTCCTTGAGCTCCAAATGTAGATTCAAATACTTCTTGAGCAGCTCCAAGGCATCTTGCACGTAGTTTTCTGTCACGCTTTTTTTGGCGTATACAATAATATAAAACTTCACTGGTGATATCACCCTCTAGTTTACTGTCAAGTGCCCACGGGGTGGACTTTGCACCAGAGCCATTAATTATACTTTGAGAATATAGTTGGTTAACAAATGAATATCTCCCATGTGGTTGAATATAACCATAGAATTGTTCAACTTCAATAGCCATGCCTCCATACCACTTGTCCCATTTATCGGTGGATTTTTTGTCTTCTGGAACTAATTGCTTAATAAATTCAAGTTTAGAGTCCGCTTTTGTACTCGTAGTAAAAAACTTAAAGCAGTTTTCATCTTTAAACTTCCGGAGTGTGTCGTCTGTTTTGAATTTTAACTTTCCACCAAACTTATCAACTCTTGTATAAGGAGTTATACAACGTTTAAGTCCCTTAGATGCAACTTCCCATTCTGAACCTGGTTTATATAATTTATTGCCCGGAACGATACTTCTATCCAATCCTAAAATGGCATTTTCCAGCATTCTTGTTTGAATAATATTATTTTCATTTTCTTCTTTTGTGGCACCTCTCCACTCGACCAACTCTGTCCCAGAAAGTACAACCCGCCTAATAACAGAATTTCCACCTCTCTCTTTTAAATTATTGATAATGACATATTGTTTCCCAGCAAAATCCAATGATTTTTGAAATCCTCGAACATCATCATTTTTTGACATAATAGTTTTGCCATCTTCATGAGTTATGATGTTTAAACCTAAAAATTCAGTTTGAAATAGAGCCGGACCAACTTTTCCAAATATTTGTGACTCTTTTGGGCTTGTTTCGGCAATGTCACGTAAACATTTTGATAGGTTTTTAGTTAATTCGCGTTTTGATTCAACAATAATTTTAGTATTCCCGTTTTTGTTTCCTGCAATATCAATATACTCTACAATATAATTATCATCTACATAAATAACGTATGATGCCCAGTTATACTCCCAAAGTTCACCATAATATGCCGTGGTTTTAAATCCCCAAGTATGGTCAAAAATTCCTTTTGTCCGATTATAACAAGCCAAAGATTTGTCATATACATATCCTTCTTGCAATTCCATTTGGATAATCTCGCTTGATACAGGATCTTGAGCATACTCGGGTACTCTAGGATCATCTTGAAATTCTTGTATTATATCCAGATCCGCCATAGCGAAAGATACACACACAAATAATACTAACATTGAACAACTACTTCTCATGATTTATACTCCTTATTTTAGTTTACTTATCTGTCACACCTTTAATAGGTGTTACAATTTTTTTTGAATATTCCAAACAACTTCCGTCAACTGAAAATGTTAATGCACGTTCTTCTGATGACATATCAGAAACATCAAATGAAACCAGAGACTCAGATGTTGAACCAAAAGCTACAGGCGACAGAGCCAGCCACCACATACCTAATGGCATTTTCACCAAGTCATCCAAATCCACAGCTTTTAACTTTACTAATGAAGAAATTTGGCGGATATTTATATCAAGGTCATTTGATTTGGTTTGATAAAGCAAGACAGGTGGGAATCCTGTCGCTGTTAGTTTGTCTTTTGCTTTATCCAAGTTCATCCCTTGACGACTCATTTTACCATCCTCGCCAAAGTAACATTTATCTAAAACAATAGGTTCTCTACCAGCCAGAGAAACCACAGCTATACCTTTTTTGTCTTCACAAACACTTCCTGCTTGTTTTGATAGCCTAAGACCAGAAATATTCAAAAGAACTGGCTTAGCAGGAACAAGTTCTGCTTTAATATTAATATTCTTATTATTAGCTAAAGCAGCGGCCAATGAACTTATACCTTTAGTAGAGTGAGCTTTCCAATCATCAGAAGAATAGATTTCCTTATCCCATATGGTTCTATCACCTGTCCCCATTCCAGGTTTATAAATACGCAACTCATACTCTTCATTATTAGCAATACTTATTGGCCAGCGATTCAACATAACCATTGATTTGCCTGGTTGAACATCGTCTAAACGTTCTCTAAATAGAGTGGATTCAATATCGTTGTCACGATGAACAAGTTCAATCACTAAATCACTCTCTTTTTCCAACAACTTGGGACTAATGGTTAGATTAGAAAGCTTTAACTCCTTCCAAGAAATATTCTTTGGAATGGCATCTCTATATATACGAATATCAGCCATGCTTTCAGCTTGTTCATTCATACCAAATTCAATCATCCAGCTTTTTCTGAGTTTATCCATCAACGGGCGAGTCAATATACCTGAATCTTTTCTCATTTCAAATAACATATCAACAGCTTTGTTACGCAATCGTTCAAAGTGGTCATGATTATATTCTTGAGCAAGTCGTGCCGCACGATAATAGTTTACAGCAGCACTCCAAGACATATCAACATCTGACATTTCTATGCTCCTGCCGCGACTTAAGGATTTGTCTACTACTTGCTTGCCTTTCCAAACGGACATATATTTCGCTAGGTTGTCGCCAGTACGTTCATATCGTCCTATAGATTCATTTAGATAGGATGTCTGTTTATCTTCATCGCAACTCAACAACCATGCTTCATAAGCAAATCCCTCACAAGAAATCTGAGCATTAAATATGGCATCGTGAATTAGAACAATCTTAAGTATTCTCGAAAGCTTATCCATGTGTTCAGCTTGATATTCACTACTTGTATTCCCACCAATATCGACACCGTCTTTAAACTCTTTTGTAATTTCCTGACATGTTGTTACAGCGTCCTTAAGATTTTTTTCGGCATTAGCTAAATCTCCATTCATAGCATACATTCTTGCTAGTGTAATCTGTAGTGCTAAGCTAGCAGCAGGTCTCTTTTTAGTGATTCTTTCCTCTG
Organism: uncultured Victivallales bacterium; assembly: GCA_964441455.1. GTDB lineage: Bacteria > Verrucomicrobiota > Kiritimatiellia > JAQICX01 > JAQICX01 > JAQICX01. The sequence continues at coordinate 8,483 of CAYTUX010000191.1, forward strand.
AGAGTGCATCTTCTACATTATCACAACTACTTAACAAATCCCCATAAAACATGGATTCTTGTACATCCTGCTTGATGTTTTTGACATCTCTTCCAGAAAAAAAATCTTGACATGCATCATTTATTTCATAAATAATATATACCAAACCTGCTATATTCATGACTGTAGTAGCATTTATTGTGGTCTTACTTGCTAATTGCAATGACGTCATATTAAGGAATTTATGTTTAAACTTTCCTCTATACCAAACGGCAAATTGACGAGCAGGCCGTGTTAATGGTGTAGGAATACCATCGGTACTAAAAAAGTCTTGTCCCATATGTTGATTCCATACTAGTATTGCTCTCATTCTCCCTACTTTAGTTCCATCCGGAAGAGTCTGGTTTGCTAATTTATATAAGTTTTCAGCAAGCCATTTCAGATCATGCCCACTCTTAATTCGATGCCCACGACCTGCTTGTTTATCAATATAGGAATGTAATACTTTCATATCATTGTTAAATAATAATTCAGATAGTGACGTGTGATTTTTGAGCCAAAATCCACCTTGTGTCTTATTATGTAAGAGTATTTTAGAATCAATAAAATCCTGCTTATTTTGCATCAACATTGCTCCTCCAATTAAAACAGGAACGCTACTCATTTGCAGAGTTTTAATTGATTTAAGCTCATCATCTGATAAAGAGTACTCCTCTATATCACTTAAATTCTGGCTCATAAGTTCAACACGTCCACGCCTATTCCAATATTCAGAAGAAAATACAGATTGGGCTAATTCACTATCTGCCTTGGCAAAAACATTTTTTTCTTCACCAGCTCTCAAAACACCTCTAGCAAGCTTATGTAGTCCATCTAACTCTGTACCTGTTGGGTGACCCACTTGAAGTATATCTACTAGATATCCTGGATTGCTCGTTTGCATAAAAAGGCTCATCAATACTTTTCCGGCAAGCCAATCTGCAAACTCTTCATCATACGGACACATACGCAAATACTCAACACCGTAATAAAGAGCTGTATCGGCTCTTGTCGAGCATTCTGAAACGAACCCAGAGTCTTCCAATATCACATTTTTAACCTGCCCCCTGTCATACATAGATTTAGACAAATAACTATAAAACGGATAAAGAAAAGGATCCATTTCAATATCGACACCGGAATCCAACAACTGTGCAGCAGCTTTGTTTACTAAATTATAATTCTTTTGTAGATAACCAAATTTAACCCAAAGCATTTGTGTTCTTGGATCGTTTTGATCCATAAGTTTTAGCTGTTCGTCTACCAATTCAATTGTACTTAGAAGTGCATCCTGAGTATTGCTATCCTTTCTAGACAACAAATGTTCAAGAATCTGTGACATTAATAATTCTTTGAATGCCTTTGATTCTACCGTATCAAGGTTGGTTAATACCTCCTTGGCATATTTCACATTATCATCATCAAGAAACAGAAAAATATCACCTTGGTCAGCAATAGCAATTTTTGCCGACAAACAATAAAATAAAGCTTCGTCGCTAATGTTCTGATCTTCACTATTGGTAAGGGGGAGTAGGATCTCGAGAGCACCCTCATAATTTTCGTAAAGATAGCGAGCAACACCTATCTTCAGATTAAAGGCATCATTTGTATCGTCTATTTGAGAATAGATTGCATCAGCCTCTTGATATTTCATTTGAACCATAAGAAAGTCTGCATCAACCTCAAGGCTTACTTCATTCGTCTGTGCAGATGCTAAAGAAGCAAACAGACAAAAAACAGACATTAACATACAACATGATTTATACATATATTTTCCTTTTTTTAATACACCTAACATCAACCATTTAAGATTGAAGACAGTGCTGTTGTTTTTAATTTTATGTTTGAAACAGCTTGTATTGCTTTAAAAACTATTTCAACAAATAATCGATTAAGTATTGCTTTATCAGAATAAATTTCTACTATGCCATTCCCCAAAGACCAATTTCACTGCTATTTTTAAATAGTTCAGTCATATTAGTGTTCAGGTATAGACCAAGCAGAGCCGTTTACATCTTTGGATCATAAGTTATTCTGGTAACCCCATTTTCGGTTTCTGTCACAGGATTTCTTCCTTGCTTGCTAAATTCATTATTCTCTTTAGAAGAAGAAAGCTAGAAACAACAATATATTACTGCAAGTTATATCATTTAAGATGATCAAGCACTATTTCTGTATAGCAAAAAATATTGCCAATATTGATATTAACAATGAAATTGCTGAAATACAAATAGAAATTACTACTTTACCTTTTTCAATGGTCTTAATTTTTTTTTCTTGTGCTGTTAGCCTTTTTTTTATGTTTTTAATTTGTTCATCATGCAGTGTATCTTTTTGATCACTCTTGCTTTCGATATTTATGGCTTGTTTTGTTAGTCCTTCAATTTGTAAGTCATGTAGTTCATCGCGTTCGTCACTACTTGCCAGTACTTCACTCGTTTTTCTCTTTATATCTTCCGATAAGTGACTACTATTTCTCTCCATCTCATCTTTTAAAGTTATAATTTCACAAACAATCTTATCATGTTTCTCATTACTATCTTCTTTTATTTCGTGTAGTTCCTTTATTTGTTGGTATTGTAATTCTTCAACTCTTAAATGATTTTGTGTGAATTTTTCTGCTTGAGATAGAATAATGGTCGCAAACTTTTCTCCAGATTTGTTAAGTCTAATAATTTCGCCACTGCTATTCTTAAAGCCATTTGCAATCATTTCAGACATAGCTTGAATCATAATGGTTGAATATTCAGTAGATTGACAAGAAAATTTAATTGCTTCTTGAATCAGATCATTCATCTCTGCCATGCTTTCATTGGTTTTTACAACGGCATCAGCAGTATTATCGGCTTTCTTTTTTGTTTTTCCAAACATCCCTGATTTCATAGCCTGAGCTGCTTGGGCACTTTTTTTGGAGGCTTCAATAGATTTAGAAACACTATTTATATGATAAAATATCTCAACAACTTTGGGACTTGCTTGTTGTAGAAGTTCTTTGTTTGCCGAAATATTACCATTGTTAATAAATAATGATTCAACAATTTCTGCATCATCTTTATATTTTTCTAAACTACTCATAATATATGATTTTCCTCATTTAATTGTATAGATTTTCTAATTTGTTCAAAGCGGTTTCGTAATTTCTATGGGATTTATCTATTTCCTTTTCTGAATGTGTTATTATTTCTTGGCTAGCAATAATTTTATCTCCCGTTTCTTTAATTGAAACTTGAAGAAATTCATATGCATTTTTTAACAATAGCCAACTTTGTATGGTTTTATAATCGACAACAATGCCACTTTTATAAACTAGTTGAATCTGTAGCTCTCCTTTTTTACCGTCATTGCGAAACTTATCCATTGCATAGATTGTTACTGTTGTAAGAATTCCACCCATCAATGAAGTTAAGGTAACTGCTAATATATCGCTTACAGTTCTAGATGTTTCTCCTGAAAAAGGTATTGGGAACATCATGATTGGTTGGAGACCGGGTATTGTTTGCAAAAACTTTTCAACGGCAGCACTTAGTCCTAATGATGCTGCTCCAATAAGCCCGGCCGTCATAATCTTTACCGCTTGAAACTGTGCCTCATCTTTAGTCATTCCTTCTGGTGGATTTGTCATAATTTTAAAAGCTTGAACAAGTGATACAAAACCAGCTCGTATCATATGAACAATTTTTTTTAGGGTTGTTGCAAAAAGATTTATCACAAAAACTAAAAGATTAGAGAAAAAAGCAGTGAGCCCTCCCTCAATAGAACTTTGAAGAATGTCTTTCCATTGATCTTTTAGTTTTTTAATTACTTCTTTCATTTGCTCTTTAAATCTGACAAATATATCCTTAAGAGATTCATTTTCTCTGTTTATGAATGCCTGTTTCATTGTGTCAAAGGTTGCTTGAATAAATTCTCGCATTACAACTCCTATTGCTGAATAAGCAGCCATTTTTGCGGCATCTCGCCCTCCGGTTTTTAGCAATTCTTTTGAGTAGTTTTTAAATGCTGTTTGATTAATTTCCTTTTTTATACTTTTTCGTGCATTTTTATCTTTTTCTAAAGCCATCTCTCTATCAATACCATACTTTTCTTCTTTACTACCTGAATCTTTATCAGGACTATCTAACCAATCTTTCATTTTTTGAGAGCCCTTTGACTGGTTGGCACTTGCATCACACCATGCAAGATTTGCGTCCTTTGTTGCCATCTTTGCCCTTTGTTCGGGAGACATATGTAGATTCATAGCAGCATTACTTTCAATTTCTTTAGCGGAAACAATATGGTCTAAATGGGCTCGACCGTCTTTTGGAAGTTGTCTTCCTGTGTAATCATCAATAATAATATCTTGTGTCTGAAATGCTTCTTTCCTTTTTTGGGGTAAAGGGGTATCATAGCCTGTTTTATTCCTAACATCATTCCAAGGTATACTACCATCATTGTTTTCAATAAAACTTTTGTACTTTACCTTATCTGTCGACACCTCTACAACACCCTTTTCGAAGTTATGTGTTGTTGTAACATTACCACCATCTTTACAATTAATAAACATACTTGCCAGTCCGAATTGTCCAGTCACGGTATCTAGGATAGTAGTTTTACACAGCTCTATTAGAGTGTCACCTTCATCTTCTGAGAGCTGTTGTTTTATGCTTTCCATTTCAGCGATGGCTTCTTCTAATTCTTTATTAACATCTATTTTTATGATTTCTGATTGAACAAATTCATTTAATTCTTTTTCTATAGATGTAAAGTCATTGTTGAGAAAGTTTATAACACTGGGAGCTGACACTACAGTTTCTGTTTTATTGTTGTTGCTTTCATTACTCATTGGCGTAGTCCTTTTCTTTTATCCTTAATTCTTTATATTCTCTTATAATTTTAAAGAACACTTGTGAATATAGTTATCGAATATTTGCCATAAAATTACCTTAGCAATACTATAAGTCTTAATTAGGTTAACTTTATCACATAACTTTTTTGCTTTCTTTTTACTGCTGATTTTAGCTCTTGTTTTGTTGTAACTTTTAATTCATATAATATCTCATCATATTTTATTCTTGTAATAATATTTGAGTCTGAATTGATATTTTTCCAAATTTAAACTTGGTTTAAATGGTTGCTTTGCATTAAATCAAAAATAAAGAATTTTTATTATAAATACTTCTGCCAAGTTATCCATTTTTACAATAGTGAATCGATGATAAAAGAAATTGGTTTATCGGTCAAGGGATTTTTTATTATTTTTATTAATTTTGTTCATATTTTGTCCAAATAATATAGATTTGCCTGTTTATATTGTAATGTTCCTTTCAGAAAAAGCCCCGCTATCACTTTGGTGAATTATCCACCAAAGTGACAGCGGGACTGTGCGTTTCTGCAAAACAATAGTTTAAATTTAATATCTCTTAATTTTAACTTATGTGTTAGACATTGCTCATAAGTCGATTCAAGTAATTAAGGATCTAAATTTTTGTGAACTTTTATTGCATAACTTATAACTTTGTCTATTAAAATATCTTTAATCATTTTACTTATCTACATGTCATACATGTTCTACATGGTGAATTATTTTTTCTATACTGTTATAATGATTGCTAATGACTTAGATTTAATTATGAAGCAATTTAGGTCTGTATGGATTAATGTAATTAACAAGATCCAAATAAGTTTTCAACCAGATATCAGTCAGTTTGATGCAACCCTTGTCGTCGCAATCGAGTCCGTATTCGTCGAAAAATGGTAGCATTAGGGAGAATCCATCAAATGTAATAAAGCAGTAGCCGATTACACTTTCCCATTTCCCTGAGTTATCTTTTATGCCCTGCTTAATCAGCTCAACATTTTCCTTTGTAATAGCAACCTCCTCAACGAGGTTCACCTTGATTTTGTTTCCATAACCATCCTCTTGATGCAGGATAAGGGTAAATGACATCTCTGATTTAATTATATTTACATTAGACAGATTTACAATGCCGTTACCATAATCATACCAGCCTTTTTGATTAACTTTGCGACCACAGCCACTTGATAATGCTATGCAAGCAAAGCAATATATATAGATGTTCTTTTCATTTTTATCCTTTTCTGTTGTGTTTTTTATCTTAATCTATCGAATGGTTTTCTTTAATAATATTTTTGTTTTTCTTTTTTGATTTAAATAGCCATGCTGGAGCTCCACCGCCTACTTCTTTGCTTCCTTGGTGCACCAATACTGCGAGGGTAATCGCACTTATGAATTGAAACAGAATCATATCTGTCTGTTGGTCATGTATGAGCATCAATGCGTTTCCTATCCAGCCGCCTCCAATGTAACCTAATACTGCTCCGATGGCTGTCCACATTTTAATTGTCTTTTTTGGTTTGGTTTCCATTTCTCTTTTTCCTTTATTTATTTTTTTTGTACGACCAGTATTATTTTGTTTATTCTTATTAGTTTGAACTCCTTTCGTTTTTTTCAATCAAATAGTGCCAAAATTATCTATTGTTTACCCGAAGTATAACAGACTCACATGGACATATGATGTCCTTGTGAAAAAAATTTAAAATTATTTCACAATAACTCTTTTCTTTTCTCTATGCTTTCTTGTGAAAATGGCAGAAGTTTCTCATAAATTAAATACTGTAAAGCTTGAATACCTTTTCCATAGTTTCTGCGTTCTGCCTCGGCAATTGAGTCTCTAATTAAGCTTTTAGGCAAAGCAATTGTTTTCAATTGCCAATTATTAGTTTCTGTCTTTTCTTGTTTTTCGTTCATTCCGATTTCCTTTTCAAGTTACTGGTTTGAATACTATTATTTTTTAAGTGCAAAAAAATAATTGGCACTTTTCTGATCTTTTACGGGAGTATAGCAGGTTGATGCGGACATATGGTGTCCTTGTGGAAAAATAAGAGAAGAGATTTAACCACGAAGAACGCAAAGAAGAAAAGAGTTAACCACGAATCACTCGAATCTACACGAATCAAGAAAAAAGAGAAGAATGTTAGCCACAAAGAACGCAAGGAACGCAAAGAAAAAAAGAGAAGAATGTTAGCCACAAAAAGGCGCAAAAGACACAAAAGAGAGAAGAATTTAAACGCAAATGACGCTAGAGGCGCAAAGGGCGCAGGGAAGAGATAAGAAAGAGATTAGCCACTGATGAACACCGAGAAGCACGGAAAGAAGAGAAGTCTTGCGCAGAGTGCAACCTGTAGCCGAGTCCCGTGGGCTCGGACAGTAAAGCAACTATCCTTCGTTGCCGGTGTTTTTCTTTCTCTGTACTACAACCCTTCATTTTCTTGTTTTTGTTGATCGTTTATTTTACGGCACTTTTCTAACATTTTTATTTCCAACTACTTTCAAGACAATCTCACACCTGTCAACTTTTCAAGACAGAATCATTTAAATGGCAAAATCATTGATGGCAAAATCATTTTTTTTAATTATTAATATTAAATTCAATGTTAATTTAAAAATTAAATACCTGACTAGATTTTCCCGCTT
>CAYTUX010000192.1:0-8758 GCA_964441455.1 uncultured Victivallales bacterium
ACGCATAAACTCCTGATCATCAATGTATTCATAATCAGTCTGCTCAAGCAGAATATGATAATGATTGTTCATAATTGCATAGGTTAAAACCCTGCAACCACTATACTGCTCAACAGCTCTCATTATCTGGCGGAACTTCTCCTTTTTATATTCGGAATCCATCCAGGACGTTCCATCAACACATCTCTGAAATGTATGATAAATGCTTCTTCCATCAACCTTAACTCTGGGCATAGGCATAGTATTCCCCTTTCATATTTATGTTAAATTTATAATATAGACAAACATAACAAAAAACTATTGATTTTGCAAATAATTAATTAGGACTGTCTTTTTTATTTTTTATTTAACAGGATAACACAACAACCGGGCTATTAGAATGAGAATTATGGGAACAATGGGAAATATGTTCTTTTAGTTTTAAAAGATAATTTTAGCCATTTATCGATTAACAATAAAGCCTTTGAAAAGTTTAATATAGTCAGAGCCAATATTAATGATCATCTTACTATTAGCATTATCCATAAATTCTGATTCAAGAACAACGCCTTTTGCGTGAGCGAGAGCAATAAGATCTGATCGTGCAGGAGGAATTATCAACTCAATGATATTGGTTTTTTTTGAGACAAAATCAATAAGTCTATTCTGCAATTCTTCAATACCTGTTCCATCAAAAGTTGAAACAAATATTTTATCTTCAAATTCTTCGTTAATCTGCTCAAGCACTTGCTGATCGTTCTGCAAATCAATCTTGTTAAAGACAGCAATCATAGGTTTATCTTTTGCGCCAAGTTTTTTTAGTACAGATGTAGTTGTATACCAATGTTCATATATATGATCACTACTGACATCAATCACAATAATTAAGAAGTCAGCTAATACAGCTTCTTCCAGAGTTGAATTAAATGACTCAACCAGATTATGCGGCAGTTTACGCACAAATCCGACAGTATCAGTAAGAAGTAGAGGTAATTTATTTGGCAGCAGGATCTTACGAGTAGTAGGATCAAGTGTTGCAAAAAGCTTGTTCTTTGCAAGCACATTTGAATCTGAGAGTTTATTAAGCAAAGATGATTTGCCTGCATTAGTATATCCAACAATTGCCGCATGAGGAATTTCATTACGTTCCCTGCTCTTTCGCTGTGTTGCACGGCGCTTAGCGACTTCCACCAACTCTCGCTTCAGAGATGTAATTTTATGTTGAATCATACGGCGATCAATCTCAATCTGTTTTTCTCCTTCACCTCTTGTACCTTTTGCTCCCCCCTGCTGACGTCCAAGATGTGTCCATGCTCTAGTAAGTCGAGGCAATGAATATTGCATTCTTGCAAGTTGAACCTGAAGTTTTGCTTCTCTTGTCGTTGCCCTATTCGCAAAAATGTCCAAAATAACTTCCTGTCGGTCGATCACACAGATTTTTGTTAATGCTTCCCAATTTCTCTGCTGTGAAGGTGTTAAATCGGTATCAAAAATCAGACAGTCTGCCTCCATAGCCTGAGCCAAATCTGCAATTTCCTGAGCTTTTCCCTTTCCAACAATGTATCTAGTATTGTGTTTGCGTAACTTAATTAATTTTTCGCCAATGATAGGAATATCAAGATTTTTTACAAGTTCTGATAACTCTTCAAGATGCTCATCAATATCATTTTCAAAGACTTTCTTATTATCATATATACCAATAAGAATTGCTTTTTCAACTAATTTTCTGTTGTCTTTTTCTGTATCAATCATGTTTTAGTTAGATAATTATAATATTTTTCTGGTTGGATGCCCTTTTCGGCGGGGTGAAACACCCCGTCCCTACAGTTGGTGATGCTGTAAACAACGCTAAAACCATTCATTTGCAGGTGTTTTGTAGGGTTGGGGTCTGTGCCCCCGCCAGACAGTCAAGAGTGTGCAAAAAAAAAGCTCGCCTAAGCGAGCCTCTTAAATTGTTTCAAACTAGAGCGATTCAATCTTAAAATGCACTAAACAGCTTTAAATGCAAGACATGCATTATGTCCACCAAAGCCAAGTGAGTTATTCAAACAAGTTTTAACTTCCATTTCACGAGCAACATTTGGCACATAATCCAAGTCACACAACGGGTCTGGTGTTGTGTAGTTCATAGTAGGAGGCACAATTCCATGTTTAATTGCAAGGCAGCATACAATAGATTCCAAACCGGCAGCGGCACCTAGAAGATGACCTGTCATTGATTTAGTTGAACTAACTGCTGTTTTGTATGCAGCATCTCCCAATGCACCCTTAATTCCCGCAGTCTCTGTTTTGTCATTTAGAGGAGTACTTGTTCCATGTGCATTGATATAATCAATATCTTCAGGATTAAAAGCTGAGTCAGACATCGCTTTAAGCATTGCTCTTCGACATCCATCCCCCGACTCCATTGGGGCTGTAATATGGAATGCATCACATGTCATACCAAAGCCTGTAACTTCACAGTAAATATCTGCACCACGAGTTTTTGCATGTTCATACTCTTCAAGTATAACAATTGCTCCACCTTCACTCATAATAAAACCATCACGCTCAAGATCGAAAGGACGACTTGCAGTTTCCGGGCTATCATTACGAATACTCAAAGCTTTCATTGAGCAGAATCCGGCCAACCCAAGTTCTGAAATTGATGCTTCTGAACCGCCGGCAAACATAATATTGCTTTCCCCACGTTCAATAATTCTGTATGCATCACCAATTGAATGAGCTGAAGTTGCACATGCTGTCACAACAGAGAAATTTGGTCCCTGCAGATTGTATTCAATTGCGACCATACCCGGAACAATATTTGAAATCATCATTGGAATTAGAAATGGGGATGCTCTACTAGGTCCTTTTTCTGCAATCAGTCTATCCTGATCCTGCAACAATCTAATACCGCCAATACCTGAACCAATCACGGCCCCCATCATTGTTGGATCTTCTGCTGCGAAATCAATACCTGAGTCTTCTGCCGCCATCTTTGATGCGGCAATAGCATACTGACAAAAATCATCCATACGGCGACGTTCTTTTCTGCTGGGGATATACTTTTCTATATCCAAACCTTTAACTTCTCCTCCAATTTGTGAAGTGAACTCTGAAGGATCAAACTTTGTAATTCCGGATATACCTGATTTACCCTCAATCAAGTTATTCCAGAAAACATCTTTTTCTGATCCTACCGGAGAGACAACACCAACACCTGTTATTACTACTCTTTTCATATTAAATTCTTTTTTTATCTATTTATTATTTAAGGAAACTGTATATTTTTAATAAAATAGTTTAATGGGTTAAAAGGGGCCTCCAAGGAGAGCCCCTGCTTTTTTTCTACTTTGCAGAATTAAGCGTCAAGGCCTTTACTTTTTAGATATTCGATGATGCCACCAACTGTTGATAGTTTTTCAGCATCTTCATCCGGAATTTCAGCACCGAATTCTTCTTCAAAAGCCATTACTAATTCCACTGTATCCAGAGAATCAGCACCCAAATCTTCGATTAGGGAAGCTTCCGGAGTTACTTGTTCAGCGTTAACTTCAAGTTGCTCAACAATTATTTCTTTTACTTTATCTTCAAGAGCCATTTTATTACTCCTTAATTTGTTTATTTAATTACATCACCATGCCACCACTGACAGTAAGAACCTGCCCGGTCATGTATGATGAGTCACTACCTGCGAGAAATGCAACTACGTTAGCAATATCTTCAGGTTGACCAAGTTTTTTCATAGGAATTGCAGAAAGCATCTGTGCTTTAACTTCTTCAGGCAGCCCTTTAGTCATTGCGGTATCAATAAATCCCGGAGCAACTGCATTTGCTCTGACATTTCTTGCAGCTAATTCCTTAGCAACAGATTTTGTCAAAGCAATAACGCCACCTTTAGATGCAGCATAGTTTGCCTGTCCTGCATTACCAATAAGTCCAATTATAGAAGCAATATTAACTATTGCCCCGGAACGCTGTTTCATCATAGGTCTTGCTACTGCTTTAGTGAACAAGAAAGTACCTTTGAGATTTACATCCAAAACCGCATCCCAGTCATCTTCCGACATACGAGATATCAATGTATCCTTTGTAATGCCGGCATTATTAACCAAAATATCAATTTTACCACAAGTCTTTACAACATCAGACACAACTTCTTTTACAGCTTCGCCATCTGTAACATTAACAGAGAATGTAAAAACATCGACTCCCTGCTCTTTTACAAGAGCGGCAGTTTCTTCCAACCACTCCACCTTCAAGTCACATAAAACAACATTTGCACCACAAGATGCAAGTTTAACAGCAACAGCTTGTCCAATACCGCGTGCAGCACCTGTAATAAGAGCTACTTTGTCTTTTAAATCAGCCATAAATAATCTTTCCTTAACTAATAATTTTTAAATACTACTCTTTTTCTAAATAAATTTCAAGAGATTTCATATCTTGAATGTTATCAATTTCCAGGGAACCGTCAATTTTACTGATCAGACCTGACAATACTTTTCCCGGACCAAGTTCCAGAACAGAGGTAATTTCATCAGCCACCAGACCATTTACGCAATCAACCCACCGGACAGTTTTGTTCACCTGAGCAATCATTGCAGCCTTAATTTCTGTCGGAGTTGTGTGCAATTTACCTGTTGCATTTGAATATACCGGGATTTTTGGTTCTGAAAATTCAATATCAGCAATAGCTTCTTCCAGCTTTGCTGCGGCACTATCCATAAGTCTGGAATGATATGCTCCGGCAACTTTAAGAATAACAGCTCTCTTTGCACCTGCCTCTTTTGCAAGTTCAGCAGCCTTTTCAATCCCAGCCACGGAACCTGAAAGAACTGTCTGCTGTGCTGAGTTCAGATTTGAAACATCAACTCCCGCCTCATCCGCAACAGCCTGAATCTGCTCTGCACTTAAAGTCCCCATAACACTTACCATTGAACCTTCGGTGGCATCACATGCTTCCTGCATAAAGCGACCTCTTGCCTCCAAAATCTTTAATGTATCTTCAAAAGACAGAACACCTGCAACATAAAGAGCTGACCATTCGCCCAGGCTTAAACCGGCGACGGCATCAATTTGCAGATTGCTTTTGTTGATTTTTAGTGCTTCATAGCAGACAGCACTCATAACAAAAATGCCGGGTTGGCAATTATTTGTTTTTGTTAATTCCTCTACGGGACCATTAAAACAGATATCAGATATACTGTAACCCAGAATTTCATCTGCTTTATCAAACAGTTCAGCACATGATGGATATGCATCATAAAAATCTTTACCCATACCAACAAATTGGGATCCTTGTCCTGAAAATACAAATGCTTTTTTTGACATAATATTCCTTTTTTTTATATTTCAACAACCATTCCGCCCCAAGTCAATCCTCCACCAAATGCAACAAAGAGAAGCTTATCGCCTTTTTTGATATATCCTTTTTCCATTCCATCTGCCAGAGCAAGAGGAATTGACACACCTGATGTATTGCCGACCAACGGCAGGTTATTATATAAGCGAGTATCTAAATCTAATTTTAGTCTTGATGCAATTGATGAAATAATACGCATATTTGCCTGATGAGGAATTACATATTTGATATCATCAATATCAACCCCGGCAACATGCAGAGCTTTTTTACCAACAGAAGTCATGCTTGAAACAGCCAGCTTAAAGACTTCTCTACCGGACATTGTAATCTTATGCATCATCTCTTCAATATTATAAGCGGTCAAAGGTGTATTACTTCCTCCATACTTAACTTCAAGAAGGTGCGTATAAGCTCCATCTGATTTAAGAATGGATGACATAATGCCATTTTCTCCATCAGCAGCCTTCTGCAGAACAACTGCACTTGCTCCATCACCAAACAGCACACATGTTTCCCGGTCTTCCCAATTGGTTATCGAACTAAGCTTCTCTGTATTAACAACGAGAGCTGTTTTTACAGTTCCGACCTTAATATATTGTTCAGCAATAGATGTGCAATATATAAAACCACTACATGCAGCCTGAACATCAAATGCAAATGCATTTTTTGCACCAATTTTTTCCTGAATAAAACATCCCGTAGAAGGAAGCCACTGATCAGGGGTAATCGTTCCAACGACAATCATGTCAATATCTTCGGCTTTAACGCCCGCTTTTTGCATAGCAATTTCAGCAGCAGCAGCACCCATATCAGAAGTACTTTCTCCTTCAGCAGCAATATGACGTTCTTTAATACCGGTTCTTGTAGTAATCCACTCATCAGAAGTGTCAACCATCGTCTCTAAATCATGGTTTGTTAAAATCTTTTCAGGCAGATAAGTTCCCAGACCTTTTATTGCAACATTCATCTATTTTTCCCTATATTTTATTAGGTTCTGTCAAAATTTGCAGGCTGATCCTGCAACCAATTCGTTATAAATCAAGGAGATACAGATAGTTTTATCTTATCCCTTTTTGTTTAACGGGCTGACTCGAGCCTGCGAGAGAGGCTTTAGCCACTCATAATAACCTTTAATAGGCTGAAGCAATGCCCCCGCCCTTACTTTGAATTTTAAGAGATTCAAAGTGAGGGGGGGGGAATGGCCTACACCAGCTTATATCAGTCCCAGGCGACGTCTAGGACTGGTATAAATTGCCCTTACAGGGCGTTTTCACATTTTTTCATACAATTTTTGACAGTACCTTTATTAATATCAATTTCTTTTTCAATTGCTTCATTCAAATGACTGTGAATTGATTCGGATGCCACTCTTATTGCATTAACAATTCCACGACTGGATGTCGACCCGTGAGTAATAATAGAAACGCCATTAACTCCAAGCAATGGTGCCCCACCATGAAGTTCCGGATCAACATGCCTTTTAACAGCACCAAAAGCTCCTCTCATCATCAAAGCCCCAATAATTCTAAATGGAGACTTCTTTGTTTCAAGCTTTATCCAGTCTGTTACTGCTTTTGCCGTACTCTCACAAGTCTTTAATACAACATTTCCAACAAAACCATCACACGTAATTACATCAATGTCGCCATGAAACAAATCATGTCCTTCAACATTTCCCTTAAAATTTAAATTAGAATGAGATAACATTGCAAATGCCTCTTTGGTAGTTTCGTTACCTTTCGAATCCTCACCACCAATACTCAACAGTCCAACAACAGGATTTTGCTTTCCAAGAATAAGTTTTGAATATTGTGTGCCCATAACGGCAAACTGAAAGAGCTGTTTTGCCGAGCAATCCATGTTGGCACCTGCATCAATCAGCACCATCGGATCCTGCAAGGTAGGAAAAGCTGTTGCAATAGCCGGGCGTTCTATTCCTTTTAAAGTCCTAAGTTTTAGAGAAGAAGCAACCATTGCAGCACCAGTATTACCTGCGGACAAAACAGCATCCGCTTCTCCCCTCTTTACCAGGTCAACAGCGCGGCAAATTGATGAATCTTTTTTGGAACGAACTGCTTTTGCGGGAGCCTCCTCCATTCCAATAACTTCAGAAGCATGGTAAATTTCTAATTTACTTAAAGCCTTACTTTTTAAACGTGAAAGCTCCTGCTTAATTGCAGTCTCATCACCAACCAAAATAATCTTGCTAACAGATTTCAGTGTTTCTGCCGCCGTAACGGCACCAATCACTACCTCTTTAGGAGCAAAATCTCCTCCCATTGCATCAAGAGCTATCTTCATTTGTTTTCCTAAGTTATTTACATCAGTCATTCTATTTTGACAAAATATAAGATTTTGTCAAATTGTTTTCACAAAAAATCAGTAATAAACTAATTTTTGACAAAAAAAATAATAAAGTCACCAAAAAATCTTATATATTAAAGAATATTTTCGGTATTTTCAAAACCCGGCAGGTTTGGAAGCCCAACAACTTTATTATTTTTTTAGTTAAACAGCTTCAACATTAATAACTTGCTTACCTTTATAGTAACCGCAAGCCTTACATGCTCTATGTAGTTCTTTGAAAGCACCACACTCCGGACATGCTGATGTTCCTGCAACTTTAGCCTTAATTGTTCTCTTACGAGTACGAACCACCGATTTAGATGATTTTCTCTTTGGTACAGCCATTTCATTACTCCTTACTTTATATCTAAGTTGTCTAACTCACTCCATCTGTTTTCAGACTCATGTGAGCAATTACATTCGTATTTATTTAAATCTTTTCCGCAAATTGTGCATAGTCCTTTGCACTCCTCTGAACAGAGGGGGTACAAAGAAAAGGCGAGTATAATATCCTCTCTAAGCTCAAAGGTCAAGTCAAGTTCTTCATTTTTTATCTCTTTTCTTTCATATGACTTGTAAAACTTAGGTATTTCAATAGTTTCTTCAAACCTGCAATCACATCTAACACATTGATTTGCAACATCTAACGAAATTTTACCTGAAACAAGAAGCTCGGTATCAAATTTTTGAACCTTCAGGTCATATTTTAAGCCTGAGAGCAGCTCAATATCCTTATCATCGTCCAAATCAAGTTTTTCAGGAGGAATTTCCCCGACAAATTTTGTACTGCCGAACTCCGGCAGCTTATCCAAATATATAATCATATTTACCATCCCATAAATTTTATTTTTTTATTTTACCACCCGCTACGGTAGGCCATTTCCACGCCCTAACTTGGCTCCGCCAAGCACATAACTCCCATCATTCCCATTATTCCCCATCTTCCTTTTCCTTTTTTTTCCGCCCTTCTCGGTGTGCATCGGTGCCCAACATCTTCCTCTTCCCTTCCAGATCCAAAGTGCTCCTCCCCTGTTTAGGGGAGGTGGCACGCTGTTATTTGCTTTTATACAAAAAGCAAATGACGGC
>CAYTUX010000193.1:0-3626 GCA_964441455.1 uncultured Victivallales bacterium
AGGCAACCAAAAGAATTTCTCGCGCAGAGGACGCAGAGAAAAGATCGTTGTTCGTTATTCGTTGTTCGTTGTTCGATTGCAGCTTTTTGGGGTAACGCAACGATCCTCGTTGCAAGTGAAAAACTCCAGCCTATCTCCCGTTGGTCGGTTCCTTACAGATGTTCGCAGATATAAAAGATTAGATAAATAATTATTAGCGATAATCCGTAAAATCAAGGTTAATTGCAAAAAAATATAAATTATAGTTGCATGATGTTAACCTGTGTGTTAACATTTGTGCATGGTTAGAGAAATAAAATTTTATAAGTCTGCTGAAGGTAATGAGCCTATAAAGAAATTTTTAGATGGGCTTAAGAGTAAACAGGCGGCAAAAGTTGCATGGACATTACAATTGGTTGAAGAATTAGATACACTTCCTACCAAATACTTTAAAAAGTTGGTGAATACAGACGATTTATGGGAAGTAAGAGTATCATATGGTAATGATATATTTCGATTACTGTCTTTTTATGATGGTGCTAGATTAATCGTAATTGCACATGCTTTTCAGAAAAAAAGCCAGAAAACACCAAGGCAGGCAATTGAAATTGCTGAGAATAGAAAAAAAGATTATTTTAGGAGAAAGAAATGAGTGATTTACAAAAATACATTAAAGACAGGAAGTCAAAAGACCCTGAATTTGCTAAAGATTTTGAGTTGGGTTATGAACAATTCAAAATAGGAGTTCTTTTGAAACAGGAAAGAGAAAGTATGGGTCTTACTCAGCAGCAGCTTGCTGATAGACTTCAGACCAAGAAAAGTGCTATTTCCAGAATAGAGAATCATGCGGAAGATATTAAACTTTCAACCCTTGAAAAGTTTGCTCAAGCATTGGGAAAAGAGCTACGACTAAAAATTGTGTAGAGACAGATTAGATTAATCTAACGAATAAGAAAGAGAAGAATCTTAGCCACGAAAGAGCTTAGGGCGGCATAGCCGCCTGTCTGCCGACAGGCAGGCAACCAAAATAATTTCTCGCGCAGAGTCGCAGAGAAAAGATCGTTGTTCGTTATTCGTTGTTCGTTGTTCGATTGCAGCTTTTTGGGGCAACGCAACGATCTTCGTTGCAAGTGTGATTCGACTCATTACCGCAATCAAATGCGTAACATAATAATGAAACTCCTTGTTCATTAAGTCAATCTCTTTGGTAATATGTGATTTTCTTTTTTCGTTCACTAAGACAATGGATGCAGCATTTTTTTGCCTCTGGCTTTAATAAATTTCGCTATATTCAAGATCTGCAGTTGTCGCAAATTTTGCAACAACATGCACGATAATGTTGACACTGAATTTATACTATTAGCTTGACGGCGATGAAGATTGTCAGTGGTATTGCCCCAGTGGTAAGAATCATTACGAGACATCCACCATTGGTGACCATCTTGCCGACCTTGCGCTGCCGACCGCTTTTGGTCAGCGGAATTCCAGTTGTACGGGATATCTTTGATTTTGCCTTTGTGACACCAATTGCACGTTTCCACGAAAATCCACCTTTGTTCATCCCATCACACCTTTCTTAAATTTTGGTTAATAATTTCAAAGGCAAAAGTTTTAGCCTTTGAAAGTGAAGTTACTGTTATAAGTCGTCGCTGAAAAACCATCAGTTTATACCCGATACAAGGAAATAAGCCGCAGCTGTAGTCCCTACTGCAAGATGAAATTGACACAGTAGTTGGTATGAAATGATGGATAAACGACAATTCTTAAATTTAAAATTGCATTATAAACATGCATATCGACATCTTTTCCTTCAAAATATGATACATAAAAATAATGCTTTAAAACTCATTATGCAATAAACTATAGCACAAATATACACAAAATCTAAACAGGCATTGGCATTTATGACTTTTTCAGCATCGAATAATAATATTGTTTATAATATAATATCTGTCTGCAAAAAACAATTGTTTTTTTTGTCTTAAAATCTTTCGCAGTTGATATTACAATTCACTGTGAAAACTTGTGCCAACTTGCGCCATAAACTTGTGCCAACTTGCGCCATAGTAGTTGGTTAGATGAGTATGTTTTTAATAGCTTAAAAGCAATTTAAAAAAGGTAAGGACTGTCGGAAGGATAGGGTGGGGAGGGCTGTCGTCGTCAGCAGATTTCCGGGTTATTCAATAGGGATATTAAAACAATTGGCAAGCAAATCAATAATGTTTTTTAAGAAGGTGAAATTGAAAAAGCTTCAACTGTCGTAAAATTTGCGACAGTTCAATTTGAATGTGATATCACCACGTTGAAATGTCTTTGTTGAGTTCATGTTACACTTACCTTTCTTTTTACTCTGGTTCACCAAAAATTCTAATCTAATGAGGAGCGATCCATAACATACCAGGCTGCAACCAGTGGGGCTTCGACTGAGCTTCGGGTGTGATGATCTTCACCCGCTGCCACGATACAAACATCGCCTGCCTGAACGGGGTATTCCTTGCCGTCAATAGGGAGGATGCCGGTTCCCTGCAGAAAAATAAAAACCTCGTCTACATCGTGAACATGGCGTGGTTCAGGATGTGCGGTCTCTCCCGGTTTGAAAACATAGACTCCGCCGCCCGTAATATTGGCTTCACCAAGTATGTCCGGCACGAGCAGAGTGCCACCGATGTTTAGGTCATGAATTGTCAGTTTTATCATCTTATCCTCTTTTCTTCATAGCAATTAGTTGTAAACCGATTTACCTGTCGAGCCTTCTTGTCGCGCCAGAGGCACTGCAAAGGCAGAAGTCAGTCCCGCTTTGCAGACAGCGTGGATCCGGCAAAAGCCAATTATGTATTAATAGTCTTCAAACCACAATGTTTTGCTATTGGAACAAAATCCCGATCATTGTGCAACAGATGAGCATTGTTGGAAATTGCAACAGATGCAATCATGCAATCAATAGGTTTTCTTACTGTAATACCTCTCTTGCGTAAAAACCTATATATCTCTGCTGCACGAAGATACATTGCCTTATTCATGGAAAGAAAAATCAAACTTTCGAAATTGGTTTTAGTCAGCTGATACTGCTTATCATGTCTAATTCCTTGCAAAACTTCCGTGAGAACCAAGCCACAGGTACATATCTCCTGCCCATCAGAGATAAGAAATTCCAATGTATTAATTTGACCAGTTGATTTACTTCTGAAAAAATCAATCCAGACTGTCGTATCCACTAATATCATCAGCTAACACTCCTTTACGCCACTCATCAAGATCACCATCCCAATCAACGTTTCCCTTCAATTCCAACAGCTTCCTCTGCATGGAATAACGCAATAGTTCTTTTAAGGCAAAATCAATTAAACCTTTCTTTGTCTTAATACCCGTAACATTCTGACATTGTTTAACCAATTCATCATCCAATACTATATTTGTTCTGCTCATAGTTAACCTCAAATTTATTTTATACACATTATATCATAAAAAAATGTGTATTGCAATGAAAATTTTGTTGAATCTTCAATCCTCCCTGTTTTTCTGGTTGAACACCCTTTTTGGCGGGGTCACGGATCCCGACCCTACAGTTGCGGATGCTGAAATAAAATCTAAATGGTTGATTACAAATGGTTTCTGTAGGGTCGGGGTGCTTCACCCCGCCTTTAAAA
>CAYTUX010000194.1:0-23205 GCA_964441455.1 uncultured Victivallales bacterium
CTAATTATTTGTTATGTTATTTTGGGAACAGGTATTTGTCAGGCTTCGCCACAAATTCCTGTACCGCAAAATTTCAAAACAGGTCTGCATTTTCTTTAATATTAAATCGATAGAAGATTATTATAAAGAAATGGGCATAGCCCATTGGAATAAAATAAGAGATGTTTCGAGCGCAGAGTACAACCTGTAGCCGGCCTCAGCAGAGGTCGGGAAGTAACGCAACGATCTTCGTTGCAGGAGATCTCCGGTGGGCTTGCCCCATCGGGAATAAGATGTTTTTGTTGTGCATTTCCCCCGAACAAAAAACATTCCTCCCCACGGAGTGATATTCCCCATCGGGAAGGCCAACAATCTGGAAATACCCCTCCGTCCTCGTACCTCGGACACCTCCCCTAAACAGGGGAGGAGCACTTGCGATTAACGGGGGTGTTGGTTGAAGGTGCTGGAAGCGAAGATTGTTGAGTTACGGAAAGAGGAATATCAAATGATGAATGAAGGATTACCCCTCCGTCACGCTTCGCGCGAGGTGACCTCCTCCCGCAGTGCGGGACTAGCGGAGCTAGCCGGGGAGGAGCACTTTGGATCTGAAAGGGAAAGTAATTTTTGGAGCGCCGATGTTCTCATCGGCATCTATATAAATAAGTTGCTACGCAACACAATAGTTTCCCGTTTACCATTCACCCTTTACATTTTCTTTTAGTTTACCGTTTGCAATTCACCC
This sequence comes from uncultured Victivallales bacterium, assembly GCA_964441455.1. Taxonomy (GTDB): domain Bacteria; phylum Verrucomicrobiota; class Kiritimatiellia; order JAQICX01; family JAQICX01; genus JAQICX01. Next base: position 722 of record CAYTUX010000194.1, read on the forward strand.
TTTACATTTTCTTTAGTAATGTATTAAAAAGGCGATTTCCCCTTTTTTTTGAGTTGCTAGCTGTTGGTGATTGATGTATTAGAAAGGTTGATTCCAGTTCTGAACAAAGTTAATGAATATCTAAATAATGAAGTTCTAATTTATAATACCCAAAAGCCTGCGATTGATCAATCGTTAAGCACAACATCTACTAGCCGATGGTATGCCAATCTTGAAAACTTAACTGAAGAAGAAATGAATAGTTATATTTTAAGGTTTGATGAAGAAAGCAAGAATAGAAAGGAAGAATTAACCAGACTCCTAAGTGCATCAAATCCTCAAGAGAATCTTAAAAGTCTAACTGCTTTTAAGGAGCGTATAAGCAGTTATGAAAAACAATTTGAAAATGTGGAAATGTTTTTTAATGAATCAAGTGTTGCAGACTTTAAGAGACTTCGAACAAATTTTGAAAGTACAAAAAAAGCTTATGATGTTTTAACTAATGAGCTAGATGAATTAAATATTCTTGACGGATTTGGTTCTAATCCATGGAGAATTCTTTGGGATGCGGCACAAAATTTTGCGCATAGTAATGGGTTGTCTGATGGAAAAAATTTTCCATCTGCTAACTCATTAAAGAAATGTGTATTGTGCCAACAAGACTTAGATGAATCTGCTCAGAAAAGAATGCTTAGTTTTAATAAATTCATATCTCATGATATATCAACCCATATAAAGAACTTGACCCTCATATTGCTGATTTTGAACAACGGTTAAATTATTTCTCAAAAGCGGTTGAAACTCTTAAAACAAAAATGATTGATTATTTAGAGAATGGGGGAGAGTTAGATATAAACATTAACATTGTTTCTCAGAGTATACGTGATTTGGTTCCAAATGTTGATTATCGATTATCACAAAACAATCAATTATTAAGGAACAAAAATCCTTTAACAGAAGAATATAATGAATTGGTCGCAAAAGAGTTTTTGTATAACTGCAAAGAACAAATTTTAAAATACTATGACGAAGTGAAATATAAATCATGGATATCCAAGTGTCAGTCTCAATTGAATACCACAAGTATATCAAGAAAAATAGGATCTTTAATGGAGAGTCAAGCAATTAACTTGCAACATCAAGAATTTATTAACCACTTAAAGTGTTTTAATTCTGATTTAGCAGATAAAGTATTGTTGTCAAAAACAAGAACATCGCAAGGAAATACCTACCAAAAATGTAGTTTAAGCGGTATAAGTGATTCAATTGATTCTATCCTAAGTGAAGGTGAACAAAAAATTATATCTCTTTCGAATTTCTTGGCAGAATGCACAATTGATGGACGTAAGAATACGATAGTGTTTGATGACCCTGTCAATTCTCTAGATATGGATTATAGAGATTTAATTGCAAGTAAGATTGTTATGTTGTCTCAAGACAGACAGATAATTGTTTTTACGCATGACTTATATTTTTTACGTTTACTACTTGATACACATAAAGATATAAGTTCATCGGAATGTACAATCATTGGAATTGATAAATATAATAATTTTAGTGGCATTGTTAGTGATGAAATACCATATCTTGCAAAAAATATTCAAGAAAGAATTGATTCAAGAAAGAAAATTTTGCGTGAACATGAGATTCTCTACATATTACAGAGGTTTATGGAAGAGAAACAAAGTTGGATGCAGCACGAAAAAGATTTAGGATGTTATTAGAGCGTTCTGTAGAAGAAATTATTTCGAATAAAACATATCAACGTTTCTCGAAAAAAATTGTTTTTAAGAAAGGTAATTTAGCAGCTTATATCGTGACAGAACAATCTGATATTGATTTCTTGTTAGGATTATTTGGGAAATATTCTGTACCAGAACATGATGGAGGAATAGCTACTATTTCTCTATTGCCTGACAAAACAGTTATAGAACAGGATATTAGAGCCTATTCAATGTGGAAAGATGATTTTAAGTTACGACTAAGAACTTTTCTAGCTTCGTATAGTTAGTGATGATTTGTAAGAACCAATCAAAGAATGCGTAATATGCAAATAAAAAGGATTTTAAATAAAAGAGATCTCCTAAAAAAGGTGGTTGGCTTTTGTTGAATTTACGTTAAATGTAAGAAAGTACTTTATTTTGTAAGAAAATACTTGATTTTGTAAGAAAAAGTATGTATTTTTTCTTACAAAACAGGAAGAAGGATTATGTATTCAGTTGAAGATAAAATTTTAGATAGGATAAAATGCCATAGTTTTGGGTGGTGTTTTTCGAGCAAAGATTTTGCTGATCTTGGTTCGCAAAGTGCACTTGATGTATCTTTGAGTCGACTTGAATCCAAAGGGAACATAAGACGTATTATGCGTGGTTTATATGACTATCCTGAATATAACGATTTGCTGAAGAGAAAGCTTAGTCCCGATTTTGACCAGATAGCCCAAGCTCTTGCTCGTAAATTCCGTTGGAAAATTCAACCCACCGGAATTGCCGCACTTAATTATTTTGGGCTATCCACACAGGTTCCGGGACGAATTACTTATTTAACTGATGGTCCGACAAAAAGTTATCATGTTTTGGATATTACTTTGGAATTCCAGAACACAAGTTTAAAAGATTCAAGGTTGAAACATCCTAAAAGCGAGCTTATTGTTCAGGCACTGAAGTCTATGGGAGAAAATAGGATTGATGAAGCAACCTTAGCTGAAATCCGTAAACATTTAAATGTCTCGGAAAGAGAAGAGATTCTGGATGATACTAAATACGTTGCTTCATGGATTTATAATTTTATAAAGAAGATTTGTTTTGAGGAGCCCCTTAATGAATGATGTTGCTTTATTGTCTATGAAAGATAGGGAAGCCATTTTTAGAGAAACGGCAATTAAGCGTAGAGTTTCTCCAGTGGTTATTGAAAAAGATTTCTGGGTTTGTTATATACTGAATGTTTTGTTCTCCTGTCCTGATATTTCACCGCACATCATCTTCAAGGGGGGAACCTGTCTTTCCAAAGTCTTTAAATTGATTGAACGTTTTTCTGAAGATATTGACTTGATTTTGGATTGGAGTATTTTAACCAAAGAAAACCCTTATGAACAGCGTTCCCGAACACAACAAGATAAATTCAATCAGCAATTAGAAGCTACAGCAATATCATACATTCAAGATATATTAAAACCCAAAATCAGCAATCTCATTGCACCAATATGCTCTATAACAGCACTTCCTGACGACGGCCATGTTATACAAATTGATTATCCTTCTGCTTTTAGTAATAGTTATATCCTTCCATATATAAAGCTTGAAATAGGTCCTTTGGCCGCATGGTGCCCCAATGATTACTATAAGATAAAACCATATATAGTGGAAACTTTTCCTGAACTATTGAATGAAAAAGAAGTTGAAGTTTGTGCTACCAAAGTAGAACGAATTTTTTGGGAGAAAATAACTATACTACATAGCGAAGCACATCGGCCAATTGAGAAAAATCTACCTCTTAGATACTCTAGGCATTATTACGATGTTTATAAAATGGCTCAATTGCCTGTGAAAAGATCTGCGCTTGAGAATATTGCATTGCTCAAAGATGTAACTGATTTTAAGAAGAAGTTTTATTATGCAAGATGGGCTGATTATGACAATGCAAAGCCTGGTTCTATAGTTCTGGTTCCCTCTGAACACATTGTAAAATCTCTGGCAGAGGATTACAAGCAGATGCGTGAAATGATATATGGTGACTATCCTGACTTTTCTGAGCTGATGAATGTTATTAAAAAACTTGAGGTTGAAATAAATGGTTTTTGTTCCAATGAGGTATAATGTCTGATTATGATTGAATAATAATTAAATCATTTTGGTAAAATACAGGAAATATGCTATTATTCAAAAAATAATAAGAAAGTTGCTGAGAGTAGTACTAGTGTGTCGTCCTAAAAATTACTTTACATATATTGGTGATTAGAGTATAATAAAAACATAAGGAATAATTTGAATGAGAGTTGCACCAATCATAAATTTGACAGATGAAGAACGGATAGAGCTTGAACGGATATGTAGAAGTCACAAAGCTTCTTCCGGTGAATCTTTACGTTCGAGTATCATTCTTTTAGCAAGTAAGGGGCTGAAAAACACCGATATTGCCAAGGAGCTTAAAGTAAGCCGTGTTTCTATAACAAAATGGAGACAACGATTTGTTTCAAAACGTATGGAAGGTTTAAAAGATGCTGTACGTTCCGGACGTCCACGTAAAATTTCCTTAAAGCAAGTTGAACAAGTTGTAAATAAGACAATCAATGAGAAACCTGTTGACCGAACAAACTGGAGTGTAAGATCCATGGCAGATGCAACAGGCGTAAGCAAATCAACTGTTTCTTTAATTTGGCGAGCTCATGAACTTAGACCGCACATGGAAACAACTTTTAAACTTTCTAAAGATCCCAAATTTACAGAAAAGCTTAAAGATGTGGTAGGGCTTTATATGAGTCCTCCAGCAAATGCGGTTGTTTTAAGTGTTGACGAAAAGACACAGATACAAGCTTTGGATAGAACACAACCCAGCCTTCCGTTTGGTCGAGGGCGTAATGGCACTCGTACACATGACTACATTCGTAATGGCACATGTTGTTTGTTTGCAGCTATAAACACTTTAACGGGATATCTGATTTCAAACTGTACACAAAGACACACTCATGTTGAGTTTCTTAATTTTCTAAAACAGGTTGATGATTCAGTTGAGAATTATTTGGATGTACATATTATTTTGGATAATTACAGCACACATAAACACGACAAGGTGAAGAAATGGCTACAAAGACATCCCCGGTTTCATTTTCATTTTACTCCGACATCATCCTCTTGGTTGAACATGATAGAGCGTTTTTTTGGTAAAATTACAGAAGAAAGAATCCGAAGAGGAGCATTTGGAAGTGTTCCTGAACTAATATTGGCAATCGAATCATATATTGAAAATCATAATGTAGATCCAGCACCATTCGTCTGGACAAAAACTGCCGACCAGATAATTGAAAAACTTAAGCCGATATACAAAAAGATGGATATGACAATGAATTAATAGGACGACACACTAGTTGCAAACTAAAGAAGATGAAAACAAGAGAGAATCAAAATATTGAATGGAAGAAGGATTGGAAAGACGAATATCTAAAATGGATATGTGGTTTTGCCAATGCTGATGGATGCATTTTAGAAATTGGGCGAGCTAATTCCGGTGAAGTTGTGGGATTGGATAATGCGCAAAAACTGCTTGAAGATATTCCAAACAAAGTACGTGATATTTTGGGAATTATTGTAGATGTAAATCTTTTCTCAGAGAATGATTTTAATTACCTGAGAATTGTTGTCGAACCCTATCCTTATCCTATTAGCTATAAAGGTCAATATCACTATCGTACCGGCGCCACTAAACAAGAATTAAAAGGAGCGGCTCTGGATAAATTTCTGCTGAAAAAACAAGGCTTGCATTGGGATGCATTGCCAATTCAACGAGCAAAGGTTGATGAACTTGGATCTTTGGATACATTTAAATCCCTTGCAACAAAAAGTCAGCGCATGGACGAAGCTATACTATTAGAAGAAGATGAACAGATTTTAGAGAAGCTTAGAATGTTTGATGAGGATAGTTTGAAACGAGCTACCGTTTTACTATTTCATCCAGACCCAGAAAAATACATTACTGGTGCATTTGTTAAAATTGCCTTTTGGGAAAGTGAAAGTGAAATTCTTTATCAAGATGAAGTTCATGGAAATCTTTTTGAACAAGCTGAAAAGACAATTGATATTCTAACCTCCAAATATTTAAAGGCAGAAATTTCCTATGACGGTCTTGTCCGCATTGATAAACTTCCTATTCCTAAAAAAGCATTGCGAGAAGCAGTTCTAAATGCAATTGTTCATAAAGATTACTCTAGTGGAACACCAATTCAAATTTCAGTTTATAAAGATAAAGTAATGATTTGGAATAATGGAGAGTTGTTTCAAGGTTGGACAGTTAACAATCTTTATTCAAAGCATGCGTCACAACCTTACAATCCAGATGTTGCCAATGTTTTTTTTAGAGCTGGCTTAATTGAAGCTTGGGGACGAGGTATAGAGAAAATGCAAAATGCCTGCAAAGAACATGGTTCACCAGAGCCTGAATTGAAATATGAAACTGGAGGCCTATGGACAATTTTCCCATTCAAACAGGAAGTATCGGAGAAAACTACCCAGACGGGCAATGAATGTGAGCCAATAGGTGGTCAAATAGGTGGTCAAACAGGTGGTCAAATAGGTGGTCAAATCGACCTGACGAATCGCCAGTTAGAGATTTTGGATATAATAAGAGAAGACCCTAAAGTTAATAGAAAAACTATTGCGGAAAAACTATCTATTAATGAATCGGCAATTCAGAAACATCTAAAATCACTAAAAGACAAAGGTTTTTTAAAACGTATTGGCGGGACTCGTGGTTACTGGGAGGTTATTGAAAATGGCAATTAATAAAAAAAGTAAAGAGATCTTGCGTCGTTGCATCGTTTGCGACGCTTGCGTTAAAATAAGAGAAGAGGGTTAACGCTAAAGGCGCGAATGGCGCAAAGAAAAGATCGTTGTTCGTTATTCGTTGTTCGATTGCAGCTTTCTGGGGTAACGCGACAATTTTCGTTGCAGGAGATCTCCGGTGGGCTTGCCCCATCGGGAATAAGATGTTTTTGTTGTGCATTTTCCCCAACAAAAAACATTCCTCCCCACGGAGTGATATTCCCCATCGGGAAGGCCAACAATCTGGAAGAACCCCTCCGTCACGCTTCGCGCGACACCTCCCCTAGACAGGGGAGGAGCACTTTGGATCTGAAAGGGAAAGTAATTTTTGGAGCGTCGAGCTTGCAGGAAAAACTCGGCATCTATATAAATAAGTTGAGAAACAACACAACCGTTTACCATTTACCCTTACATTTTCTTCACATCGTTGCGGGTCTTAAGCTAAATTTTCATAATGTTTCGGCATTTCGGATATGTTGAGCAACCCCAGAACTGATTGCCTGCATTTGCACCATTCTTGGCAGTTCGTTTTACCATTTGGCTTCCGCATTTGTTGCAGGCAGGTGGATTGGAACTGGTTTCAGAAGCCAGTACATCTTCCAGATCAAACCCATTTTTTTTGTTTTGTACGTAGTTAATATGCTTTTTCCTAACTTCCCTGGTATTCTCTAGAGCTAGTTGTTCAATATCTTGTTTAATCTTCAGACAAGTTTCTTCTGAAAAGTATTCAATTCCTTTACTTTTAATATAAGCGATTGCAGAACCGCCATTCATAAATACATTATCAGGCTTTGTTCCTTTTTTAAATTCAGCATCTCCTACAAATGCAACTACAGAGAAAATCTCTTCACTAGATAATCCTAAGTGTTGTCTTAAAGTTTCTGTATGTTTGTAATTTTGACGAACAGGATTTTGGAATTGGTGTTTCTGCTTGTAATGAACTTGCGTCCATTGCCTTTGATTCTCTGCACCAAAAATCCAACCATTATAATTTTTTGTTTCAATAACAAATATGCCATATTTTGATATTACAACATGATCAATCTGGGTGGTGCCGCCTTGATTGTCAGGAATGGTAACGTCGTTTAAGGTAGTATATGTATTCCTTGGTAATCTTAGAAAACTCACATTTTTAATCATGAACTCTCCAAATTTTCCTTTTGCAGTAGGAGAGTTGAACTTCTTAGCCAGAATATATGCAATGAACATGAATCCAGTCCCAAGTAGAATTATTATAGGATATGACATTTTGTTATTTCTTGGTTATGTTTTTTTGTATACTACTAATAATCATTGCCTGTGTTTTACCTAGCGTTTTTTTTGTCTTTAACAAAGTCTTTAAAAATGAAATTAATCCAAACTTCACTCTGCTCCATCTTTAGTTGTGGCGCAGGAAATCTACCTTGTTCGGCGACATAAGTAATATTTTCCATTCCATGTCCCATGTTTTCATTATACCTCAAAGAAAGTTTAAACTTAACTTTATTTTGAGGATACAAGTTTGAATGATTTATCTATGATGTGTATAGCACCGGAAGGATCGTTCATGTCATCTTTTGATTTGGCTCTTTTATTTATGATGACTGTATTTCCTTCTTTGGTGTTCAATGCTTTTACACATCCAATATGAACAAATTTGTTCACTTTTGTGTAATAGTAGCAGGTATTAACGGGACTATTTAAAAACTGTGTTTTAATAATTTCCTGTCTGGATATTTCCGGAATATGGTGTTTGTTAACCCATGCATTTATTATGTCAATTGGATCAAGTTTTTTGTAATGATATATTATCGAAAACAGTTCTTTGTCACCAGTGCAGGTTACCATGTACAAATTGTTTGTTTTAAAAGTTGTAACCTTCCAACTGGCCGGGCAGTAAAAACTTATATATTCATCTTCATACTTATTAAATTTTTTGGGTCTTGGCTTTTCGTATAATTTTATATTTCCTGGTGGGGGTGTAATTACCTGAATTTTATGACTTGGTTGAGCATATTGAGAATTATATACCCTGGGTTTATTATCAATTCTTTTGACTGGTTTTGGTTCTGGAGCACTCTTTTCAATTTTGTATGCAGTAGGACTGAACTTAATCATTCCGCCGGCTAAATAATTTTTGTATTTTAATCTCAAGAAAGCTCCTTGATCTGTATAGAAAGTAATTGAGTTATTATAGTGTACAAAAGATGCTTCTCCGAGTAAAGTAAGTCGTTGACCTGGGACAACCTTTAGTGCAGTATTTTCTTCCAATGGCAGATCAATTTTCCAAGTTGGGGATAAAGAAAAAGCAGCTAGTGCTTTTCGCCTATCAAACATAGGTGTCTCAATCTTATTAAAAGATATTGTGGCAGTATTTTTATTTTTCATTTTGACATCAGATATTATTACTGTAGTATCTATAGTATATTTCCCAATTAATATCTTGGCTTTTTCAGTGAACTTATTAATTGCGTCTTCTCTTTGAAGTGTGGTCTTTGCTTCAGGTATGTCAGAAGCATCTGATTCGAGTGCAACTAAAATACTATCTAATGATCTATAAGGCATGCTTTGACTAGGTGTCGTGTAAGCATTGACGTGTATAGTGGTGCAGATGATAATTGCGGAAATTGTATAACGGAAAAATTTTGCCATTTTTGCTCCAGATATTAAGGTTAAGGATTGATAAGGTTGGAAAATAAAATATTAACTTTTATTCTACGATTTATTGCAAGTAAACACAAAATGACAAAAATTTGCAAACATAAAAAGAATCTAATGTGTATAAATGGTATCTATTCATTTTTTTTGTCTGCCTAATTCGTTTTTTATGCTTATAAATGTAAGTCTGATTATGAAATGTATGTTAAAGGGGATGAAGGGAAAGTGAAAATGGAAAAGTTAAAGGAAAAAAGTTGAGTTGCCCGTCGGTTGGGAAATTAAAAAGTTCAGGGCATTTTGGCGATTATAAAAAATGATCTAGAAGAATGCACTTCCCTTTTTACAAGATAACTTGTAATTTTGGCATATTACGGTTTTGAATGTAATGTATTAAAAAGGCGATTTTGTTTGCTTTTGGGGTTGCAATTTGTTGTTGTCCGGGTGTATACTGCTGAAAATATATAAATTAAGATTGTGATAATATGGAAATAATAGACAATATTAATTCTCTTTGGGGGGATGACTTAAAAAAAACAATTAAGAGTGGTTCAAAACTTAAGATTGCAGCTTCAAGTTTTTCTATATATGCATATGAAGCTCTAAAAGAGGAGTTAAGCAAAATAGAATCGCTCGAATTTATATTCACAGAGCCTACATTTACAACCGGTAAAGCTAAAAACAAATCATCCAAAGAGCATAGAGAATTTTTTATTCCTAAGCAAATTAGAGAAAAAAATTTATATGGCACAGAATTTGCAGTTTAACCGGCGCACCGAATTCAACCGAGAGCTGAACTTGATAAAAAAAGAGCTAGAATCATTAAGAAATTAATGAAGAGGGCGAAAGATTTTTCGCCCGAACGAGAGGAGCAAAAGATGAACAACAAATACGATCCTGAAAAGCATCACAGACGGTCAATTCGTCTAAAAGGGCATAATTATGCTGGTGACGGATTGTATTTTGTGACGATGTGTGCGCACAAGGCAAAGAAGATCTTTGGCAGAATTGAAAACGGTCATGTTTCTTTAAATGAAGCTGGAGATGCACTTGCCAAATGTTGGCAAGAAATCCCAAAACATTTTCCACATGCAACACCTTGTGAATTTGTCGTAATGCCCGACCATTTCCATGGCATCATCCGTATGCAAGCCGTAGGGGCGAAAAATCTTTCGCCCCTATCTTCGAAAAATCTTTCGCCCTTATCTTCGAAAAATCTTTCGCCAAACACCCCAAACCGCCCAATTGGCACATCTCGCACATTGGGTTCAGTTGTGCGAGGAGTAAAAATTGGGACAACAAAATGGTGTCGCAAAAACACAAACATCCATGATGTCTGGCAGCGGGATTATTATGAAATGATTATTCATGATAAAGAGATGGAAAATAACATTATTAACTATATTAAGATGAATCCCTGGAAATGCGTTGTTGAGTTTGCTATTGATGTTGTCGCAGTCGGGGCGAAAGATTTTTCGCCCGAACGGGAACGCAGGATGCGTGGCATGGGGAATCCGGCTTTATGGGGAGCTGATAAGCTTGGGGTGCTTTGTTCGAGAAATGCACCAAGACCTGATAGAATTCCTGAAGCGGATGTATATTTTGGTGGATTTCATTCTCCGATGGAGAAAGAAATTTTGGCAAGGCTGCTGGAATTGAAAAAACCGGTGATTTATTGTCCTGCGTGGACAATAGGAAAAGGGGTTATAAGCTTTTCTGTCGGAGCAAAAAATCTTTCGCCTGAACTGTTGACCGCATTGAAGGAGAATCGAATGTTGATTTTGGAGATGGAAAATGCTGACGGGAATCTGCTTGCAGCAAGAGAGAGAAATGAGTTTGTCATAGCAAATGCTGATGAACTTTGGGCTCCATATGTTTCAAAAGGTGGAATGCTGGAGAAGTTGCTTGAGGGTGTAAGAGTTCTTTAATTGAAAAGCATGTCATTTTATATACAAATGTTGGACAAAGTGACGTGTATTATGTACACTACTTTATTGATATAAAAAATATTGCGATGGTTAAAAAAAGGAATTTATTATGGAAAAGTTGAGGATGATGACAAAGAATTTTACGGATGAGAATGTTGCAAAGATTGCTGAGTTGTTTCCTGATTGTGTGACGGAGGCGGCCAAGGGTGAGGAGAAGTCAATTGATTTTGACCTCCTTAAGCAGGAGCTTTCAAAGAATATTGTTGATGGTCCGCAGGAGCGTTATCGTCTTGACTGGCCGGGGAAAAGAGAAGCTCTGGTTACTGCAAATACTCCAATTACAAAAACATTGAGACCATGTCCGGAAGAGAGTGTTGATTTTGATGAGACTGAGAATCTTTTCATTGAGGGAGATAATCTTGAAGCTCTTAAACTGCTGCAGAATACATATCTTGGCAAAGTAAAGATGATTTATATTGATCCGCCATACAACACCGGCAAAGATTTTGTATATTCTGATAATTTCACTGCTGATAAAACTGAGTTCCTCCAAGATTCCGGGCAGGTGGATGAAGAGGGAGGGAAACTTGTTGCCAACCTTGAATCAAATGGGCGTTTCCACTCCGACTGGCTTTCGATGATGTATCCGCGTTTGAAACTTGCGAGAAATCTGCTGCGTGATGACGGGGTGATTTTTATCTCTATTGATGATAATGAGCAGGCAAATCTAAAAAGAATGTGTGATGAGGTTTTTGGGGAGGATAATTTTGTTGCTATTTTTCCATGGAGAAAACGAACTGCGAAATCAGATGTTTCACACGGTGTATCTCAGGATTACGAGTGGACAGTATGCTACGCTAAAAGTGATTTGTTTATTGCATGCATCGAGGGAAACAGCAGAAAATATTACGAATCTCCGGATTTCCCTAATCGTCCTTGGCGTATCCATGATATGACAAAACAAACGAGTGCAAGTGAAAGGCCAAACAGCTTTTTTGACATGATAAACCCTAAAGATAACAAAAGATATCCCGCAAACCCGAACAGTGTTTGGAGAATTACTAAAGATACATTTCAAGATTATTATGATAAAGATCGAATTATATTCCCAGGAGACTATGATTTTCTTAATATATCCAATCCTGTGTTGCGCTATTTTCAAGAAGATGATGCAAAAAAAGCTGGAGATATGTTTGGTTATGTTTCAGTTAGCACCAATTTTCCAAAAAATGTAGGAATGACACAAGATGGGACCAAAGATATTGCAAAATTATTTAAAAACAAAATATTTATGTTTCCAAAACCTGTAAGTCTTGTGGGTTTTCTAATTAAAATTGTTACATCAATCGAGAATGATGCAATTGTCCTAGACTTTTTTGCGGGCTCCGCCACCACCGCTCACGCAGTAATGCAGTTAAACGCTGAAGATGCTTCGACTGGTTCAGCACAAGTGGGAAAACGCAAATTTATAATGGTTCAGATACCTGAAGAGTGCGATGAGAAATCGGAAGCCTTCAAGGCGGGTTATAAGACCATTGCGGAGATCAGCAAAGAGCGAATTCGTCGTGCGGGCAAAAAAATCAAAGAAGAGCTGGAATTGAAGAATGCAAATGGTCAGATGGAACTTGATATGGATGATGATGCAGTTATTAAAGATTCATCAGAGCTTGATATTGGTTTCAGAGTTCTTAAGGTTGATTCAAGCAATATGGCGGATGTCTATTATAGTCCTGAAAAACTTAAGCAGGATGAGATGATGAGTCTTATGGAGAATATCAAGGCTGACCGAACAGCGGAAGATCTGCTATTTCAGGTTTTACTTGACTGGGGCGTAGATTTGACTTTGCCGATTACCAGAGAGATAATCAAAACTGAGAGCAAGGAATTTGAACTGTTTTTTGTGGACGGCAATTCGCTTGCAGTATGTTTTGCAAAAAGAGGTGAGGTTGATGAAGAGTTATGTCGGATACTTGCTCAACGTCAGCCGCAACGAATTGTGTTCCGAGATTCAGGCTTTGCAGATGATGATGTAAAGATTGATGTTGAACAGATTTTCAAACAGCTCAGCCCGCATACCGATGTCAAAACCATTTAAGGAGAAAAATATATGCAAAATTCATTAGATAAAATTACAATCAAGGGATTTAAATCAATTCAGAATTTGGAAGATTTTGAATTGAAGAATCTTAATGTGCTTATTGGAGGCAATGGAGCAGGTAAGAGTAATTTCATACAGCTATTCAAAATGCTTGGTGCTATGACTAAGCAAAACTTTTCAAAATTTATTTCGGAACATGGTGGTGCGGATAGCTTTCTTTTTAATGGTCCTAAGGTTACACCTAAAATTGATGCTGAATTTGAATTTAATTCCGGTTCACCATATTCACAAGGAAGCAATCATTATAAATTTGAGCTTTTTCTTACTGCCGATGAAAAATTTGTTATCAGTGAAGAACGTAAATATATGGAAAATTCATGGAGAAGCTACGGTAGTCCATCGGAAGAAAGTCGATTAAAGGACGAAAAAGATGAAGCAGCTGCTGTTGGTCGTGGACATGGTGTCGGATACTATGTTTATAATGCTATTTCAAAATGGATGGTCTATCACTTTCACGACACCAGTGATAACGCTCCAATGCGTAGAAATACAGGCTTAGAGGATTACCATTTGTTCAGAAATGATGCCGCTAATATTGCTCCTTTTTTGTATCATTTAAAGACGACAGAAAATTATAAGACTTATTATGACTACATTGTAAACGCTGTACGTCTTGTAAATCCTTTTTTTGATGATTTTCGTTTAGATGTTATGAACTTTGGAGCTGCTGAAAAAGTGAGATTAAGCTGGCAACAAAAAGGATCTGATTATCCAATGCAGCCTTATCACCTTTCTGATGGTTCAATTCGTTTTATCTGTCTGGCAACTGCTCTCTTGCAACCCAATCCACCTTCGGTTATTGTTATTGATGAACCGGAGCTTGGTTTGCATCCAGGAGCTATTGCTATTCTTGCTGAACTTATACAAGATGCTTCAAATCGTACACAAGTAATTGTTGCCACACAATCTCCAACCTTAATAAATTATTTTTCTATTGATGATATTGTTGTTGTAAATCGCAAAGATGGTCAGTCAACTTTTGAGCGACTTAAGGAAGAGGATTATAACATTTGGTTGGAAGATTACTCTGTTGGTGAGCTTTGGACAAAGAATGTGATTGCCGGGGGACCTACTTATGAGTGATTATCGTACTGTTTTTGCAATTGTTGAAGGAAAAACAGAACAGGATTTTATTATTTACATAGTTGCACCTTACTTAATAAATAAAAGAATTTATATTACTCCGGTTCAAGTGAGTAAGCCAGGGAGCAAAGGTGGAGATGTCAAATTTTCTAGAGTAAGAAGTGATGTTGAACGTCATTTGAAACAACGACAAGATACTTTTGTGACAACATTCTTAGATCTATATGGATTGCATGAATGGCCTGAACGTGAAAATATTATTGCAGAACAAAATCATGAAAATATGATAGCAAAATTGTATGATGTAACTGATAAAGCATTAAAAAAAGAACTCGACGATTATGAAGTAGATAAGCGTGTCATTCCATACTTTGCAATTTATGAGTTTGAAGCTTTGCTTTTTTCTGACCCAGCCAAATTGGCTAGTGGAATAGGCTGCTCGATTGAAGCGGTAGATAGAATTTTGAAGACTTGTGGTGGTGCACCGGAAAGAATTAATAATAGTCCTCAAACGGCACCAGCAAAGCGGTTAAATGAATTGTCTCCAAGAGGTAAGTTTAAGAAGACAACCGATGGAATTGCAATTGCACGTGAAATAGGTGTTGAGAAAATGCGAGAAAAATGCCCGCAGTTTGATTTTTGGCTAAGTCGTCTGGAAGGTCTAAATGCAGAATAAAGTTTCAGCTTTGGGCTAAAAGCTAGCAAAGCTTGAGTTTTATTTATGAAAATTGCTAACATGCATCGTTACATAAGTACTCTTATGTCGATGCATTTCTTGGAGCAGAGCGACTTTCGTGTACTTTCGTGCCTTTTGTGGTAAAAGAAAAGAAGTTGTCAAAGATTTATAAGTTATTTAGGAGTATTAAGTGAAGTTAAAATTTAAGAAGCAGGATTATCAGAGATTGGCGGTTGATGCGGTTGTTGACTGTTTTAAGGGACAGCCGAATCGGCGGGACACGAGCTATAATATTGATCTTGGAACATCTAAGACAGAACTTGAAGATGCTGAAAAGGGGCAGGCATATCTTAATGCAAGAGAGAGCTCTCTGGGGTTCAGGAATGGCGAGATTGTTATAGATGAGTCAGATATCCTTGAAAATATTCAGGATGTTCAACGTCGACAGAATCTTCCAATGTCCAAGGAGCTGGTAAAGTCAAAAATATCACCAATCAATCTTGATATAGAGATGGAGACAGGTACAGGGAAAACATATTGTTATATAAAGACAATTTTTGAGATGAACAAGAAGTACGGCTGGAATAAATTTATAATCATTGTTCCAAGTATTGCTATTCGAGAAGGTGTATATAAGTCATTAGAGATAACTGCTGAACATTTTCAGGAGGATTATAATAATAGAATTAAGCATTTTATATATAACTCCAGTCAACTGCATGAGATTGAAACCTTTTCTTCAGATGCCGGAATAAATGTGATGGTGATCAATGTTCAGGCATTCAATGCGACCGGCAAAGATAATCGGCGAATATATGAAGAGATTGATGATTTTCAGAGTCGCAGACCAATTGATGTTATCCAGGCAAATCGTCCGATATTGATTATTGATGAGCCGCAGAAGATGGAAGGCAGCAAAACGTTAGCCTCGCTAGAGCAATTCAATGCACTTTTTATTCTTAGATACTCGGCAACGCACAAGACAGAACATAATAAAGTACACCGGCTGGATGCATTAGATGCATATAACCAGAAACTTGTAAAGAAGATTGCTGTTCGTGGAATTTCGGTAAAGGGTTTGTCAGGAACCAACGCATACCTTTACCTTGAAAGAATTGAGGTTTCCAGGCAAGCCCCGGTTGCTTATATTGAACTGGAGGTTAGACAGAAAAACGGCATTAAGAGAGTTGTTCGTAAATTTTCTAAGGGTGATAATCTATATGAGCTTTCAGGTGAGCTGGAGCAGTATAAAGGTATTACAATTGAAGATATTGATGCAGGGGCAGACATTGTTAAGTTTGCTAATGTTGTTGAGCCTTTAGAGGTTGGAGATGCTACAGGTAATGTTGAAGAGTCTGTTTTAAGAAGAATTCAGATTCGCGAGGCAATTAAAGCTCACTTTGAGAAAGAGAAAGTCTTGTTTGCTAAAGGTATAAAAGTCTTAACTCTCTTTTTTATTGATGAGGTTGCAAAGTATCGAGACTATGAGAACAAAGCTTTTCAGATGGATTGGGATGATGTTCCGGCAAATGGCATAGAAGAGAGAAATCTTGGTGAATATGCATATGCTTTTGAAAGTGAGTATAGAAAATATCTGGATGAACTGAGACAGGATATTTTTTTAACAGATGATTATAAAGAGTATCTGAAAATTATTTCTGCTGAAGATACGCACAAAGGTTATTTCTCCATTGATAAGAACAGAAAATTTGTTGATTCCCTAAAGTCAACAAAAAGCGAGAAGGTTGAAAGTACTGATCAGAGTGCGTATGATCTGATTTTAAAGGATAAAGAGACTCTGTTATCGTTCAAGGAACCAACTAGATTTATCTTTTCACACTCTGCCTTGCGAGAGGGATGGGATAATCCAAATGTATTTGTTATATGTACTCTAAAGCATAGTGATAATACAATATCCAGACGACAGGAAGTTGGCAGGGGGCTGCGTATCTCTGTAGATCAGAATGGAGAAAGGCAGGATAATCCGTTAACAGTTCACGATACCAATGTTTTGACCGTTGTTACATCTGAAAGTTATACTGAATTTGTCACTGCTCTGCAAAGTGATATCAGAGATTCTCTTTCAGAGAGACCTCGATTGGCTGATGTTGATTACTTTACCGGTAAAGTTTTACAGACTGCCGACGGGAATTTAGAAGTATCAGCAGATATGGCAAAGCTTATCTGTAGATATCTCATTAAAGGTGACTATACAGATCTTGAAGATAAAATCACAGCTAAATACCATGAAGACTTAAAGAATGGAGAACTTGAGCCATTGCCGGAAGATTTACAACCTTATCAGGAACAGATTATTAAATTAATCAACAGTGTTTATAATGATGAACAATTGCCGCTTCCTGCAGATGAACGAAAAGATAAAGTTAATCATTTAAATGCAAATTTTGACAAGCAGGAATTCAAAGAGCTGTGGAACCGTATAAATAAAAAAGCTGTTTACAGTGTATCTTTTGATAGTACAGAATTGATAGGCAAGTGTATTAATGCTTTGGATAATGAGTTAAGAGTTGTACCTTTGAAATATACTATTATGCGAGGGGAACAGGAAGATAATATTTCATACAATAAACTTCAGAATCTGGATAGTTTCAAACTGCATGATAGCACAACTCAATATGATAGCAGCTATATAGTATCAAGAGTTAAATATGATCTGATCGGGAAGGTTGCAGCTGATACTCAACTAACTCGAAGAACTATTGCTGAAATATTTTCAAAAATTAACTCTGCTGTTTTTGACCAGTTTAAAACCAATCCGGAAAGCTTTATAAGCATCTCATCAAAATTGATTATAGAACAAAAAGCAACAACTATTATTGAGAAGCTTACATATAACAGCTTAGATGACAGACATGATATTGATATCTTCACTCAGGCACAAAGTAAACAGGATTTTTCAAATGCCAAAGAATATAAAAAACATATCTATGATTATGTTGTCACCGACTCAAACACCGAGCGAGATTTTGTTGATGAGCTGGATGTAAGTTCTGAAGTTGTTGTTTATGCAAAATTACCTAAAGGATTCTTTATTCCGACACCAGTTGGAAACTATAATCCGGATTGGGCAGTTTCGTTCAAAGAAGGCGATGTGAAATATATCTACTTTGTTGCTGAAACAAAAGGCTCTATGTCTTCAATGGAACTTAGAGAAATTGAAAAGGCAAGAATCTCATGTGCAAAAAAATTCTTTGATGAAATCAATACAAAAGTTGATACCCGACAGGTTAAATACGATGTTGTGTCAAACTATAGTGAATTAATGAATATCGTTCGTCATTAACAATAGTTTTGACATCATAATTCGACGTTGAGTTTGGTTTGAGCGTAAGGAATTTGACTTTGGTGACCTGCAATAAGTCAACATTCAAAAAGCAAATTGAATTTATACTGAATGGTGCCGAATATAAAGTTGGCTTGAAGATTGAGTGATAAGAAGCTTAGAGTAGATAAGATTAAGATGTAATCAGAATTAACTAAAATTATATAAACAAATATTCATATTTGATTTGTGAAAGGATAATTTCTATGAAGACAGATATTATATGTCCAAAATGCGATGAAGCTTTTAGTGTGGAGTATTCCAAATACTCTTCACAGAAGACTGTTAAATGTCCTACATGTCGAACGGTATTAGATATTGTGAAAGAGAAAGTTGATAACGAGCATATAAATACTGATGTTAATACATCTGTTTCAGAGAATATAAAGTCCAAGGAATTTTCCTACTCCTGGCATATTGAGAATCGTTATATGCATTCGGGTGTCATTTGCTTTACTCTTGGAATTTTCTTCCTTGGAACATCTCTGTATAGTTTTAATATCTATGTTACCTTTTTTATACTTGCACTTGTTTTTGGTGTTCTTACTGTCATAGATAAGAAACCATTACATGGTATTATTTTAATTGTTGTAACTGTTCTTGTTGCTGGATTTATGCAAAATATTTTAATTAATAATGAAGTAGATGAATTTACTCAGCAGATAAATGATCAAACTGCTGAAATGGAAGAGAGTTTTAAAATTCTTGAAAAACAGTTTTTGAAGATTCTGAAATAGATTATCAGAAGTGTAAAGAAAATAAAGTTTTAATAAGCCGGACAATGTTGTGATGAGTGTCAGAGAAGTAATTGATTATATTAATAGTGTGAAACGACCTCTTTTTTCGGAAAAAGAAACTTTACAATTGTGGGAATATCTTCAAGAAGTTGCCTTACCAAAAGATAAAACAACTAAAAGATTTCATTTAAATTATGTAACCAGAAATTAGAGGATAAACACCTTGGGTTTGCTAAGCACGGTAGAAACTGTTTTGCCAATTCAATTCTGTCTTTCACCTGTACCAACTTGCGGGTCTAAATGATTTTCAAGAACCCAACTTAATCACCCTTTGTGTAAATCCGAATCCGCATTCCGTCATCACTTACTTTCCATTCCCTATCAAATACATATTCCCGTGAGATATTAAATTGATATTTACCATTCCACTTTGTGATTTGCACTTCAACCGTGGTGAGTCCCTCCTCAGACCTCTCGGTGGAAAATGCTGTCCAATCATAATCGCTATCAAGAAGAGAATCAAGGTCAATCCATTCTTTTAGTCCTTTTCCATTCACCGCAAAAGTAATTCCAAACTCATATGCTGTCTGTAGACCGTTCATTTCCTGCGCTGGAGAAATGTATAGAGCGTTAGCTCTAACTAGCCGATAAGCCGCAGTATCGTAACCTTTGCTAGAAAATAATTTCTTGAGATAATTAACTGCAAATTGATATTCGCTTTGAATACTGCTATCGGCAGACAATGATTGAGCACGAACCATGTTTTCTGGTATGTCAACCAAATTATCATGTGCAGCATCTGCTTGCTTATTCTGGCGTATCCTAGTCATTAAAAAAATTAAGAGTACACAAACGGTAATAATACATGCTTTACCGAGTACCCCGCTTTTCCATAAGTTGCTCACGCTACTTGTGTATCGTTTAAATCCCGTGGTATTTTCATCCGGTACGAAGACTTCCTTGATGTCACCCAGAGTGTCTTTACCTTTGGACTTAATACGATCTAAACCACCAGCGTCATCGAATTTTTGCTTAGCGGAATCCTTTGTCTGTGATGTCTTGTTCTTGGCTTTGTCAGAAAAACCATCTTGTCCTGTCGGTGGCTGTGTTGGTGTATTATTGTCTTTCTCTTGGGTAGACTGTCCGGTTTTTTCTGATTCGTTTTTTATTTCCATCATTTATTTGCTCCTATTTTTTCTTTTATTATTTTCATTTTCAGTCAATTAATCTTTAACTATTTAATTTAATCGTCGGGAAAGTCAAACCCCTTTTTATGACAAAATGAAAAAGTAGACACAGTTTTATTCATAATTATTATAATAATACATTATTTTGAATAAATTGCAATTATTTTATGGTAAATAAATAAAAAAAGTTGGCTTGCAATTATTTTATGGTATAGCTTGTAACGTTAAGATTTGCGGATAAATAATGGAATCATGAACCGGAAATTTTATTATGATATTTTTCTGTTGATTGCGAGTTAGCGGGATTAGGATCTGCGGAGACGACCCCGCAGCATATTAAAGGATATAATTTTCGCATGATTATCAGCGTTCCGGAGTTTGGTGAAGATCCTTCATCAAAAAGTCAAATTGTTAAGCCAGGAACCCGAGACATCTATAAAAAAGCATGCGGCTATGTCCACTTTTCGCCCGTACATACAATCTGCGTTACTCTGCGATTCGTAGTGAAACGGAGAAGGGCTGGAGCCTGCGATCCCGCATGGCGGGAAAGTGGCAAATCTGCGGACAAAACTCTTCTCTTTTTTTCTTTGTGTCCTTTGCGTTCTTTGCGGCTAGTTCTTTTCTTCTCTCTCCAATTTTTCCAAAATTTCAGAAGCATCCATTTCCATCTTGGAGAAAGCAAACCATTTCCTTCCTAAATCTTTCAGACTTGCTCCGAAGTGATAGACTGTCTTTCTATCAAGAATAATAAAGCGATCGTGAGATTTGCTAAGTTCCTTTATTTCTATCTTTGCATACTGTTGGTTATGTTTTTTTAGATCTAGCGTAAGTTGCTTGGAAATGAATTTGGTATAAATGGTCACAGACACTTCAGGATTGCGCTTTGTAAGCAATGTCAGAACAGAATCATCAACATAATTATCTACGAGAATCAGAGATTTCTGAGCACCTCGAACTAAATCGGATACAAAGGCATAGGCATCGTATACCTGACCGTCATAAAAAATACCCTGCTTGGGCTGATTGTCGGAACCTAATGCCTTAAAAACTTTTTCAAAGCTCTTTTCTGTTTCTGATTCAAAGGTAATCTGACGGCGTTCTACTGAATCCAGACGGGCAAAAATATTGGCATTGTGCTGGATGAATCTTCGCATTTCTACAAAGGCCTTGATAACTTGAATACTTACATTAATAGCCGTTTCGCTACGTAATACAGCCGAGAGCATAGAAACACCCTGCTCTGTGAAAACATAAGGACGGTATCTTCTACCACCGTGAGCACTTGAGGTGCCAAATTGGAACCTCAAGTTTTCATACTCTTCATCTGTCAGCTGAAACCGAAAAGATTCAGGAAAACGGTTGACATTTCGACTGACGGCTCGATTAAACATTTTGGTTTCCACTTGATATATCTTAGCGAGATCACTATCAATCATCACCTGCACACCGCGAACCGTGAAAATCATGTGCTGTATACTATCTAATGGCTCTACACCATTGGCTATTTTTGTCGGTTTACACTCCATAACCGAACCCCTTCTGTTGAAATTCCGTGGACATTAATTCAGACTTTGTGTATTCAACTCTTTTGTGGAACAAGTCTGTTATACAAAAGTCACACATTTTAACAGAGGTCGTTTAATAAAGCGTAAACATGAATAAACATCCCTATTAACTTATGTTGCAAACAATACCGAAATAAAACCCTAAAGTCAAATTTTTTCACCGATTCCCCTTCCATATTATTTTCAAGCTATGAAGTCATTCCGAAATCATTCCGAATCGTTCCGAAAATTTCCACTTATTCTACCGACCTTTTATCCACACCGCTCCTCTATCCTTTCGGCAGTCCTTACCTCTTTAAATTGCTTGTCAATCCTTTCTAGATTTTTCAAATATTAATATTCTCGTCCTTTTTTTATTTATTCGACAACTAATAGTTGCATTTTTTATAAAACACCATATAATACTGTTAACTTTAGAGAAGCAATTGTTTTAAACAGCTTTTTTAAACTGGTTTTAACAACAACAAACTAACCACTCAAAGGCGAACTTTTCATCTTTGAAATTATTAACTAAATACAACCTATTCTACGAACATTTGTAGAATAATTGTTGTGCAGAGAGATAAAAATGGACACAAGCTATCTCACACCTATGGCGTACGACTGCATCTGCCTAGCGGATGACGCCACCGACGTCCTAAAGTCCGAACTCGGTGCTGCA
>CAYTUX010000195.1:0-6512 GCA_964441455.1 uncultured Victivallales bacterium
GGGAAATGCACAACAAAAACATCTTATTCCCGATGGGGCAAGCCCACCGGAGATCTCCGGCAACGAAGATCGTTGCGTTACCCCAAAAATTGCTATAACTCTTCTCTGTGTTCTCCGTGCCTCCGTGCGAGACATTTATTCCCTTTTTTCTCTTAATAATCTGTGTAAATCTGCTTAATCTGTGGATAAAACATTATCTTATAATAATCAGAGTGTTGTCTCCACTAAAACTAACCTTTATATTCTCGGCATCAGTATCGTCACCTCTGGTGACAACCTTGAGCAAATCCCATTCAGCAGGTTTTAACCAATCAACTGAGTTGCTTGCAGTAACACCATCAAATGTAAAACTCTCTTCTCCATCTTTAAAATACATTGAATATAAACTGTCTTCAGAATCAACCCTGAAAACACCGGACATAGTTCGCTCGCCGGCAGCAAAATTGGTAACATTGGAATAATAAAATTCTCTCAATCCCTTAGGACGCAAAAACCAGCGACCGCAATCCCATCCGACAATAATATCTGTCTCCTCATGTGTAAGTTTATTGTCATTAATAATGCCATTTTTGCCAAAAGCAATTTCAACATTATTTGAAGATGTTGCATTAAGAGTGATAGAGAATTTGAAAGTCTTTGACTGTCTGTCAAAGATTTCAGGAATGACTGCATTGACAGATGCCTCATTATCCGCAAATTGAGAATCGGGCATATCAGGAATAGTTATGTTAACAGCAGATATGTTGTTAATCAAGAAAAGGCAGACGGCAATTACAACAATGTTTTTCATAAAAATCCTTTTTGTAAATAATTTAAAGAACAATAACAAAAGAATTATAAGTTTTTCAAGAAAAAAATATTTATTTTTTCAATACCCCTGTTTTTTTCCCTGTTTTCCGGTTGAATGCTTTGTAATGACAATAATGCGAGTCATTTTAATCTTTATAAACCCAAGGGAAAGATATGGAAATATTATTGAGATTAAAGCTATGTAAATCGACCCATAAATTTGTCATTTGCATCTCATCATCCAACATATATTGATATATGTTTCTGTTTCTGATGTCATCTATATCTTTAAACAGTTGGTTTGCATAGCCAAATTGATTTTTTTTGTTTGGTTGATAATTGAAACCAACGTTAACATATTCCAAGTCTGGTCCCAGTATAACTTCGGTTGACCAAAAGGATCCTAAACTTGTTGCATATTTTACTTCTACCTGATCTTTGCCGGGGAGGATATCGGTTTGTTCCAATGGATTATAATCTTTTACGGCAAATGAAAAGCAACCAGCCGTAATAAATGCAGATAAGAATAAGATAAAGATTCTTATTAACTTATTTATATTCATTTTTATAACTTTAAGTCTGATGTTTGAGCAATCTGCCAATTTCGCAAGATGCCTGAAATTGGTTTAATGATGTTGAAAAAATTGCAATATTTTCTTTTTCAGCAGCTTCAATCATATCGATCGGGGCAACTCTATCATTACATAGAATTATTGCAGCTGTATTTGTCAAAGATGAAACGGCAATAGTATTTTTGTGTGCTTGTATTGTTATTAATATTGCCTCTTCCGGGGCGTTGCCCATAACATCACTCAGCAGGTCTGATGTATATGCATCGGTAATCTCATCATTGTTTTTAGAGTCCAATACCAGTTTGAATTTATCATTGTTTTTTAACTCTTGAAGTTTCATGCTTTATCTTTCCGGGTATTCGTAAGTAGTACTTGTTACGTGTTAAGCTGTAGTAAGTGCTCCGTAGTTTTTCAAAAGACTTTAAAGACCTTAAAGACTTTAAAGTCCATATAAGAGAAAATACTTTTCTGTTTTTCCTTTATTTACCCATTTACGCATTTGTATTTATCCTCTTATTATTGAGAGAATTTCATCTCGTTTTTCTTCCATCTTTGCCTGAGTTTCAGCTTCAAGATTGAGACGGATGAAAGGCTCTGTATTTGAGCAGCGAACATTAAACCACCAATCACCATACTCAACACTCAGACCATCAAGTTTAAAAATATTTCCATCACTGTATTTTTTTTCAAGTGTGTCTAAAACAGCTTGTTTATCCTCCACCTTAGAGTTAATCTCACCACTGCAGAAGTAACGCTGAATGGGCTTGATGAGTTCAGAGAGAGGTTTTTCTGAAGCACTGACGATGTTTGCCACACAAATTACAGCCATGCTTGAACTTTCTGTCGTATAGTTATCTCTGAAATAGTAATGACCGGAAACTTCTCCTGCAAAGATAGCATTGTTTTCACGCATCTGCTGTTTTATGAAGGTATGTCCGACACGACTCATCATTGGTGTTCCTCCGGCAGCTTCAATCTCTTCTTTCACAGCCATGCTGCTTCTCAAATCATAGAATATAACACCTTTTTCTTTTGTCAGCAGATCTTTTGCAATCAATGCAGTGATAATATCCATAGGAATTATATCACCATTCTCATCTACAAAACCAACACGATCGGCATCGCCGTCAAAGCTGACTCCAAAATCATATGATCCTGAACGAACTTTTTCCTGAAGAGCTTCAAGAGTTTCGTGATCAAGGGGATTTGCTTCATGATTTGGAAATGTTCCATCCAGTGTGTCAAACATAGGTTCAAAATCTACAATTCCTTCAAGAGCTTTTGATTCAATAATACCCATTGAGTTACCCATGTCAGCAACAATTTTTACAGCTCTTTTCAGGTGTGCAGATTTTTTGACATGTTTTACATACTCATCAGTGATATCAAAAGTAGATATTTTCCCTTTTACATCTGCAGCAGGAGCAAAGTCTTCTTCATCGACAATACGTTCAATATCTGCAATGCCCGATTCTCCGCTAATTGGTACTGCTTCTGCTTTTGACAGCTTGAAACCATTCCACTCTCCAGGGTTATGTGAGGCGGTAATCAT
Organism: uncultured Victivallales bacterium; assembly: GCA_964441455.1. Lineage (GTDB taxonomy): Bacteria > Verrucomicrobiota > Kiritimatiellia > JAQICX01 > JAQICX01 > JAQICX01. The sequence continues at coordinate 2,914 of CAYTUX010000195.1, forward strand.
TATTCCGGCATCACATCCTAAGAAACCATTTGCATAATAAGACATTGGTGAAGATGCCAGTCCGATATGTATGATATCAGCTCCCTGCATTGTAATTCCTTCACTTAGCGCTTTGAAAAGAGGCTCAGAGTGCGGACGCATATCCTGAGCAATAAGAACTTTTCTGCAACCTAAAAATGTCACAAATGCTCGACCGATTTTTGTTGCTGTTTCTTCATCCAAATTTTCGCCATATATTCCGCGAATGTCATAAGCTTTAAATATTCCTGCCATTTTTTCTCCATATTAATTATTAAATTTAAAACACCACAAGTTAAAAGTATTTTGTAGTATATAAGAATACGGTCTTAAAATCAAGATTTGTTTTTTTATTATGAAAAATAGTAAAAAAATGAGAAATTGGAAAAAATCCTTTGACAATAGTTATGTTTTATTGTATTATAGCAACTGTTTTTTTTGAGAAATACTTTATTGGAGAATATAATTATGTCATTGCATTCAAGTTTGAAATCAAATGGTCGTATTAAGGCCAAGCGGAACGTTTTAAAGCGTTATGAGAGAATTGATTTGATGAAAGAGCGTGGTCAGTGGAAAGAGGGTGACCGAGCTTTTGGTCTTCCTAAGACTAAAGCTGAGTAGTTTTTTTTGATATTAGTGTGATTTTTTTGCACACCTTTATTTGGCTGTTATCTTCTGGTAGCAGCTTTTTTTTTGGAGTAGTGTAGAGAGAGGACTAAGGACCAAGGACTGAATGACCAAATGATGTTGACGGTTGCGTCCCATTGTTGGAAGTTTTGTGTTGTCTGGGTGTGAGTTTGGTCTTCCTCGTCTTTTCTTGTTTTCCAAAGTTGCTTTTTGGTTTTCAAGTTCGTTTCAGATTGCAGAAGCAAGTGCCGGCATTTTTTGGTTCTTAGTCCTTGGTCATTTGGTCGTTGGTCCTCCTCGACTTTTTTTTTTATTTGTTTCCAAACTGTTTGTTAATCTTCAAGTTCGTTTCAGATTCCAGGAGCAAGTGCCAATTAAACTATTTCACCTTTGAGTAAGGATATTTTTCTGTTTTCTTTTTTGTACCGGATCTTTAGCAACGTATAACTTTTCATTATTAAATGGATTTGTTTCAGTATAGTACATTACTGCAGCCCATGTTGAAGGCAGTGGAGTGAATATCTGAACCTGCTTCGGGTTAAGGTGTAATTCATCGGAAACAAACTTTTTCAGATCGTGCATCTCTTTGTATGAACATCCCGGATATGCAGCAATAAAGTAGTATGTTAAAAACATTTTATTATTGATATTCTTTGCCATATTATAAAATTTGTTTTTAAAATCTTTAAGGACAGTTGCATTTGGTTTACCCATGAGTTCCAGCACGGATTGTGAAGTATGTTCAGGGGCTATTTTCATTTGTCCGGACACATGTGTCCGGATGAGTTTTTCAAGGTATATATCGCCAAAAGTTTTATCGGTCATAATCATATCATATCTTACACCTGAGGCAACAACAGCCTGTTTCATACCCGGAATAGTTTGTAAATTATTTAAAAGGTTGATTTGCTTTTCGTGCGAGACAGGTAGATCTTTGCAAATTGACGGATACATACACCTTTTGTTTTTGCAGGCTCCATATTTTTCTTTTATGGTGCAGTCGATCATATACATGTTTGCAGTAGCTGCCCCAACATTACTTATTCGACCTTTAAAACTTTTGTTTTTAATAAAAGATTTTGCTTCATTGATAATTGATTTTTCAGAACGAGAACGAATTCTTCTTCCCTGATGAACAGCAATAGAGCAGAAGTTGCATTCACCATAACATCCTCGATGGGTAGATATTGAAAATTTAATCGTCTCCATTGCCTTAATTTCACCCATATTTTTGTAATATGGATGTGCATCATTTTCAAATGGAAGTTTGTATATTTTATCCAGCTCATCTGTCTCCAGATATTTACTTGGCGTATTTTGAATTACATAGCGATTTTCAAATTTTTGAAACAGACCTTTTGCATTAACAGGATCATTGTTCTCATAGAAAATTTTAAAGAATTTAATAAAGGCTTCTTTATTGCCTTGGATAGTGTTGAAGTCATCAAGTTCAATGTAATCATCAACATTGGTAGGGGGGTGGTTTGAAATATAGCAAATGCCTCTAATATGTGTGTATGGCTTCTCTTTTGAGAGAGCATCAGCAATTTGTATAACTGATTTTTCTCCCATACCATATACGAGTATATCAGCTTTTGCATCCAGGAGTAATGATTTGCGAACTTTATTGTTCCAATAGTCGTAGTGAGACAGTCTTCTTAAACTTGCTTCAAGTCCTCCAAGAACAATTGGTTTAGTATTTTTGAAATGTTGTCTGATAAGGTTTGTATATGCCATACAGGCTCGATCCGGACGCTTATTGTTTATTCCCCCCGGGGTGTAATCGTCATCACTACGCTTTTTCCTAAGAGCGGTGTAATTAGATACCATCGAGTCAATACATCCGGCTGTAACCCCCCAGAACAGACGAGGTTCCCCCAAGCGTGTTATATCTTTTGGAGAACTGACATCAGGCTGACCTATGATACCAACATCATAGCCTTCTTTTTCTAAAACTCGAGCAATAACAGAAACACCGGAGAATGGCGAATAGATATACGCATCTCCGGTGATCAAAATTATGTCAAGTTGACTTATATTTCTCTGTATGAGTTCTCTGCTCGTGGTACTTATAAACATTCTTTATAGATCTGTTTTTGTATTGTTCTTAATTATAAACTATCAACTGTGCACAGTTTACCTATGAGCGGAGCTCATACATTCAAGCTATTCAGTTGCAGCTGATTTTTTTGATTCTTGAATTGCTTTAGCCATACCGGCTTGAATCTTTGGCATAATTTTAGCCATTTCAGCCTGCATTTTCTGCATTGTTGCCTTTGTCAGCTGCGGTTCTTTTTCAAGCAGTTTCTGACCTAATGGTGATTTATAAAATTTAATCAATTCATCAATCTCTTCAGATGTAAATACCGAAGCATATACTTCTGCAAACATCTTGTTCCAGTCAATACTTTTCATTTCTGCAAAAGTTGATTTCATTGATTGGTTCATTATTTTTTTTGCTTCAACTTTTTCTTCAGCAGTAAGATTCTGTGAATCAATCATCTGAGAAGAGAAATTGGCAACTTCATCAAGAGAGCTGTCTATTGATTTTGTTATATTCAGAATCTGAATAAGTTCCTGTGCTTTTGATGTTGCAGTTGCTTTAGCTGCAAAAATTTGCATAGGAAGAATTAATGCTATTACTAGCAGTGCGATTTTGAGTTTCATTGTTTCCCTTTCGGTTTAATTTATTACGATAGTATAACATTTCTCATAATAATGCCAGTAAAAAATATGAAGTATTGGTAGTACCCTGTTTTTCTGGTTAAATACCCTTTTCGGTCGGCGGGGACGCCAACCCTCCCGGTTAAAATTGCAATCTAACATTAGTCTGTAAGGTTCACATGGAAGGGATGCCGTCCTCGGCGTCCGCTGAAACTAATTTTTTAATTTATCACCCAAAAGGTGATAAAATAAAAATATATTCCTTAATTCTATTGGATAAAATGCACTTT
>CAYTUX010000196.1:0-8451 GCA_964441455.1 uncultured Victivallales bacterium
CCCCGCCCTTACTTTGATTCTTAAAAATTCAAAGTGAGGGCGGGGCGACCCTACAGAAACCATTTGCAATCAACCATTTAGCTTTGATTGCAGCATCCGCAACTGTAGGGTCGGGGTCCGTGACCCCGCCAAAAAGGGTGTTCAACCAGAAAAACAGGGTAATTGAAGACAATTATTAAATAATATTGAAAAGTCAAAATAAATACTTTATAATGATTAAAAATTATTACAGCAATTTCAAAATATACTTTTGCTCATTAGCCTTCGCCCAGCTAATAAAAGTTTATTGGGCGAAGTCTGAAATTGAATTAATTTAAAACAAAAGAGGGTTAAGAAAAATGAAAGATATGGGTGCAGGCTCAGCCTGCAAAATGGGAAAAGATAAAATATTAGGATTTGGAGAGGTCATGTTAAGGCTATGTCCTCCGGAATTTAAGAGATTGCGTCAGAGTCTGCCGGGTAGTCTGGATGCGACATTTGGTGGAGGCGAGGCAAATGTATGTGCATCATTAGCTATGCTTGGCTCTAATGCCGGATATTTGACGGCACTACCTGAAAATCCAATTACGGAGAGCTTTTTTGCTCAGATGAAAGGATTAAATGTTGATGTTTCATCTGTTGTAATCAAAGAGAATAGCCGCATGGGTATATATTTTGTGGAGACAGGAGCAAATCAAAGAGCATCTTCAGTGATTTATGACAGAGAGTTCTCTGCTGTTTCCATGACTGGTCCGGAAGAGTATGATTATGACAAAGTGCTTACAAATGTTAAGCATGTACATATCACCGGTATTACTCCCTCATTAAGTGAAAAAGCATTTCATGCAACTTTGGAACTTGTTAAAGAGGCACAAAAGGCTGGTGCAAAGGTTTCCTGTGATTTAAATTATCGTAAGAAATTGTGGAACTGGCATCCTGAAATGAAGAAGCAGAAGCTTGCAGATTTTTGCATGAGTCAGATTGTTCAATATGTTGATATTGTTATTGCAAATGAGGAAGATGCAACCGATGTTTTTGGAATTGCTGCTGAAAATTCTTCAATCACCGGCGGTCACATTGATATTAACGGATATAAATCCGTGGCGAAACAGATTGTTGAAAAATTTCCAAATGTTTCACAGGTTGCCATTACATTACGTGAAAGCAAGTCCGCAACTCATAATAACTGGGGCGCAATGCTGTTTGATGCTCACAGCAATTCGTCTGTTTTTGCTCCTCTTGATAAAGACGGCAACTATTCTCCTTATGAGATCAAGAACATTGTTGACAGAGTTGGAGGAGGAGACTCTTTTGGTGCCGGGCTAATCCATGCAATTTATAGTGATGATTTGCCTGAAAATCAGGATGTTATAAATTTTGCAGCTGCTGCAAGCTGTCTGAAGCACTCAATTAAAGGTGATTTTAATTATGTTACACGCAATGAAGTTCTTTCTCTTATGGGGGGCGACGCTTCGGGGCGGGTGAAGCGATGAATAGAAACGAGATGTCTGCAAAACTTAAAGATTGCCCAATTGTGGCAATCTTACGCGGAATTAAACCTGAAGAGGCAGTGGAAATATGTCAGGCTCTCGCAGATGGCGGAATCAAACTCATTGAAATTACAATGAATTCACCTCGTGCAATTGAGTCAATTAAACTGGTTGTGAATCACTTTAAAAACAGAGATGTGGAAATTGGTGCAGGAACTGTTCTGACGATTGAAGAAGCTGAAGCCGTAGCGGATGCCGGAGGAAAATATATCATATCACCAAACTGTAATCCGGTTGTTATTCAGAAGACTAAAGAACTTGGTCTGTTGTCACTGCCGGGAATTTTCACGGTTTCAGAAGCTTTTACTGCTCTTGATGCAGGAGCAGATTTTTTAAAGCTGTTTCCGGCAGGTCGATTGCCTCCTGAATACATCAAAGACATGAAAGCTGTTGTACCAGCTGATTTTCTTGCAGTTGGCGGAATTTCGGCTGAAAATTTAAATGATTACCTTCAGTATACCGTAGGTGCAGGTATTGGCTCAGCTCTATATAAAGAGGGTCTGTCAATGGAAGAGATTAAAAATAATGCACAAAAATTGCTTGGCATGATAAATTAAAAGTTGAGCTTTGTGATATTTTGATTTTTCTTTCTTAATCCTTTTAATCTGCATCATCTGTGGACAAAACTCTTTTTTTGTCTACCTGTGCACAGCACGCAGACAAACGACAAAAAACCAGCAACTCCAGCTTTTATAATATAATTCTAACAAAAAAATATTGATTTTGCAAGAATTTAATTCTTTAGGTCTGTCCTTTATAAGTATATAATGCGGGGTACTATAAACAAGCCATACAACGACCCCGCCCTCACTTGCGTTTAACTTTTTTTGTTAAAGTTATGTGCCACCATTTAATTTTTGGAATTTGTTAAAAAACAGCGATTTTGTTCGCCGCCATTTTGCAGCAATTCCGGATGCTCTTTTTTGCATCTGTCAAAAACAAAAGAACATCTGTTGTGGAATCTACAATAATTTCCATAATTGACCGGTGCGGGAACTTGTCCGGGAATTGTCTGTAATTCATTAACCCGATTATACAGATCCGGAATTGATCTTAAAAGAGCTTTTGTATATGGATGCTTAGGGGCGTTAAACAGTTGTTCTTTTTCTGCAACCTCAACAATTTCAGATGCATACATTACAATTACCCGGTCGCACATCTCATTTATAACTCCCATATCGTGGGTAATTAATATTATTGATGTGTTTTCGTTTTTCAGATCCTTTATTAAATCAAAGATCTGTGCCTGAATAGTAACATCCAGTGCTGTTGTCGGTTCATCAGCAATAATTATATCCGGTTCAAGAATCAATGCCATTGCAATCATTACTCTTTGTCTCTGTCCGCCTGATAATTCATAAGGATATGAGTTAATCTTTGTTTCAGGTGAGGGAATGCCAACCTTTTTTAACCATTTCATTGAGGCGGATTGAGCATCTTTTTTTGATATTTTCTTATGAGTTCTAAGAATATCAGAAAGCTGCACACCGATTTTTTTCAAAGGAGACAGAGCTGTCATAGGTTCCTGAAAAATCATTGAAATTTTTTGTCCTCGAACTTCCCTAAGCTTTTTTAATGATATTTTTAACAGGTCTTGATTATCAAACAGAATTTGACCGGCAGTAATTTTACCTATTGGTTCCGGGATTAAACGCAGGATGCTTTGGCATGAGACTGATTTTCCTGAACCGGATTCCCCGACGATACCCAGGATTTCTCCTCGATATAGATCAAATGATACATCAGTCACCGCTGAAATGGTTGCATTATCTGTCTGAAATTCAACACTCAGATTATTTAATTGTAGTATTTTCTTTTTCATCTCTCTCTAATTTTTTTTACCACGAAAGGCACCAAAAGCACGAAAGTCGCATTGCTCTAAGAAATACATCGCCATAAGCAAAGCTTATGGAACGATGCATGCTAGCAAGTTTTACCGTTACAACAATACTTTTCTTGTAAAAATCAAACAAGAATGCAACCTTGTTGCAGAATTTTGTTGGTGAAGTTTTCTGGCGTAGCTGAAAACATCAAAAGTGAAAATACTGCAATATATTTTCTTAGCATTTTTTTCGTGTATTTTCGTGCCTTTCGTGGTTAATATCTTCTTTCTTTAATCTGCGAATAATATACTTTATTTTATTTTGCTGAATGATTTTGGATCAAAAGCATCCCTTAGTCCTTCCCCGATAAACACACTTAATAATATAACGGTAAACAGAGCCAATGACGGATATAAAATCAACCACCATGCCCAGCGATATTGCTGAGCCTGCTGAAGCAGTTCGCCCCAGCTTGGTGTTGGAGGCGGCAACCCGAATCCGAGATAGTCCAATGCGGCAAGTGCACTTATGGCTCCAACCAGTGAAAATGGAAAAAATGTAATAATCGGGGTTAATGCGTTGGGTAAAATATGTCTGAAGATTATAATTCTTGAAGGCAGCCCTAAACATTTTGCGGATTCAACAAATGCAGTCTGTCTTAATCTCAGATATTCAGCTCTCATATAATAAGATATTCCTATCCAGTTGAACAGACCATAGCATAAAAGAAACAGACCAAATCCGCGGCCAAGAACTGAACCAAGAAGAATCATGATATATAAAAAGGGCAGGGCACTCCATATCTCTGTAAACCTCTGAAATGATATGTCAACCAATCCGCCATAGTATCCCTGAATCGATCCCGCAAAAATGCCTAGAATCATAGAGATACACACAAGAGTCAGTCCAAACATAAGTGATGTCCTAAGTGCATATAAAACGCGGGCAAACACATCTCTGCCGGCTGCATCAATTCCCATGATATGTCCTTTGCATGGAGGATATGGCCAGTTAATACTCTTCGATTGCAATACTACATTATATTTGGTATTCCCAATTTCAAATGAGTATTTTTCCGGCGTATCTCCTTGTAGTTGCTTAACTTTTGAAGATATTACATCCAGTTCATCTTTGGGAATATTGTGCCGGTTATCCATGCATACTCCATTTGTATCAAAGAGCATTGTGAAATTATTACTTTTTTCATCCTGTTCTCTGATTGTTATTTTGACGGATGATATTGGTTCTGATCGCTTTGTGAAAGTTGATAGCGTAAACTCAGCATTTTCATTGTCGTTGTTTACGGCAATTGTTTTAATCATTTCTGAATCAAGGTTTTTAAATCGATTGGATACTCCAATCCAGAACTGAGAATCTAAGTTCCAAAAATCATTTAAATTCTTGTTTTTCAGGTTCTTGTCATCTATTCCAAAAAAGAAATCGCAGTTACGAGATCTTGTAATTACTCCATCTTGATTAATGTTTACAGATGCAATATTCAGGATTTTACTTACTTTTACCTCAATCTGCTTTGGAACATCAAGATCGCTTGGTGATAAGGTCTCGTATGGACTGAAGGGAACCGGTGGAAATATCATATAGTTTTTGTCGTCCTTAAAAGCAGCTAATTGATTAATAGCTTTGTAATCGGGGCGTGTCCTGCTCTCTGTATCAGTAAATGTGCTTTCCGGATAATATTTGAATACAGGAAAATATATTTTGCCCTTATATTTCACTAAAAGAGGTTTGTTGTTGGCAATGAAATTTGAAAAAAGACTGATAATAAAAAGAGAAACAAGTATATAAAGCGATGCTATCGCACGCTTTTTTTTCTTAAATTTGTTTATTCGCTTTTTTGTTATTGGAGATATCGTCAAAATTGTACCTTTTAAAATAAATTACTACTTGGGTATGTTATAATAATCAAACTCAAAAGCAAAGTATTATTTTTTCCTTTGTTTTTTTCGGTTAATTTTGCGGTTGGACATTCTTTTTGGCGGGGTCACGGATCCCGACCCTACACCTGCACATTTTCAAATCAACGACTCATCATAATTTGCAAGCTAACTTATTAGTCCCGAAAAGCGGAATAGCGTTCGATCTATGATCGAATCTCTTTCGGTCGGCGGGGACGCCAACCACAAAAATATCTGCAGTCACTTTTGTTCGCAAGTACTCCTGCCCTGTTTAGGGGAGGTGGCAGGCGCAGCCTGACGGAGGGGTAATCCTGCCTTTCCTATTGCTCAAATTCTGCTTTTTCTTCTTCTGCATAATTATCATTATTAAAAGACTGCAACCGTTAATATATAAATTTTTTTAATTCTTGCTCTTTGAATCTTATAATGTTAGATTTCACATCAATATTTAATCAAGACAAAAGGTCAAGAAATTGAAAAAAATAAATCCTAAAAAACTATTAAAGTTGATACTTTTTGTAGTAGCTGTTACAATTTTTGCAGACCTAAGTTACTCAATATACATAAGAGTTCGCCTGAAAATCTTTAAAAATAGTGTTCAAAGAGATTCTGAAGGGTATCTTACCGGCTCTGCACCGCTGGAAGCCGGTAAAGGAGAAAATGCAATTCTCTTTGTACATGGTTTTAATGACTCTCCTGCTCTATGGAAAACATGGGTACCTTTTTTTGCCGAAAATGGATTTTACTGCTTGGCAATTCGACTTTCAGGTAGTTCATATGATCTTGATGCCAAAAAGGATATAACAATTGCTGCTCGTGTGGAGCAGATAAAAAATGAGTATGATGAGCTTAGGAAAACTCATGAAAATGTTATTTTGTGCAGTCACTCAATGGGTGGGGCTTACTCAGCCGCCATTATTGCTTCAAATCAGATAGCCCCGGATATCCTCGTTCTTGTTGCTCCCATGTTTGGTGTTTCTTCTAAAAAATCACCAATCCTTTCTCCTGAAAGCTGGTTTCGTATTGGTTCAAAAATAACGCTTTTTACTGATACTGTGGAAAATATTATAACCATGGATATTAAAGATAAATCAGTTATACCTGATTATCCAATTAACCCATTTATTCCTATGTCTCTATACGATACTCTTTTTGATCTCATGGATGTTTGTTCCACTAATGCACAACAGATCAAAATTCCAACAATTTTTATGGTTGCAGAACATGATACTGTTATTAATACTGGACGTGCAATTGATTATTATAATAATATCTCCTCAAAACATAAAGTTATGATTGTGGATGAAAATTCCGGACATGTAATACCAAGAGATTTTGATAACCAAATTCAAGCCGAATTGCTGCTTGAAAATATTAATAAGTTTTTGGAGATCCTTAGGGCGGACACTCGGACTCGAAGAGAGGCTTCACAGAAGTGAAGCAATGACCCAGCTATTGACTAAAAAAAAATATTTTTAGTAAGTAGCTGGGGAGAGACCTACCCTAAGAGGGGCTGGAGCTTGCGACAGCAATGTAATATAGTATAATGGTCTATATACAGCCTGTCTCATGTTCGACTTTCTTTTCCTTTTAACTAACAACTTTCCACCAACTGATCTTCTTTGTTGAAAAAGGTTTTATAGCCTAGCCGAATCATAATGAAAACAGATAGGGAAGCTGCCCCTAAAATTCCAAGCATTATTATTATCTGATATGTTATTGCTGTCATTGGATTGGTGCCGGATAAAATTTGTCCGGTCATCATACCGGGCAGAAATATAATACCCATGCCAAGCATTGTGTTGACCGTTGGCATAATGGCAGCATCAAATGCCGACTTAAGAATATGTTCGGTGGCAGCCTCGGGGGTTGCACCCAGTACAAGAGCTTCCTCAATCAGACTCTTTTGTGTTGTCATTGCCTCTGTCATGGAATTTATTGCCAAAGCAACTCCATTCATGCCGTTGCCCACAATCATTCCGGAAATTGGTATAAAGTATTGAGGAAGATACCATGGCTTTATCTGTATTACAACAAGCAAAAAGTATAATAGAGATGTTAAAGTTCCACCCACCAGAGATATGGCAACAACTTTCTTTAATGGTTTGGATATTCTGCTGCCGAATTTTTTAAATACAGTATGAATTGCAAATGATTCCATCAGAACTATTATTGACAGCGTTGCAAGTGGATTAGGATTTTTGATTATGTGTTGCAATAAAAATCCTGTAAGAACTAGCTGAAAAGTCATTCTTATGCAGGAAATGGAAATTTGCTTTCCTCTTTTAATGTTTTTAAATCTTATCAATGTAAAAATGACCATTATAAACAGATAGCCGAATATGACTTGATATATATTTAATTGTATTACAGAGCTCATAATATTCTCCCCCCTATAACGTCAAATATTATATCAGAATACCTTTTGGACATATCTTTTGAATGGGTAACAATTATTGCCGATCTGTTTTCTTCTCTTACATGTGATGTAAGCATATCAACAATGAACTCTTCTGTTGTATCATCAAGAGAAGATGATGGCTCGTCAAATAGATAAACTTCAGGATTCAATAGTAATATCATGCCTAGCGACAATCTCTGCTTTTCTCCGCCTGATAGATTTAGGGCTGGTTCATGGAGTTGTTTGTCCAGCTCAAGCTTTTTAAGGATCTCCTTGAGTTTCGCTTCCGTTGCCGGCTCCTGATCTTGAAATTTAAGTGCAATGGTCAGATTATCTGCTATGCTGCCCGGAAATATTATGGAATTCTGAGAAAGCATAACAACATTCCGACGATGTTCAACTGAATTGATATCTTGTAAGGGCGTACCATTGTACAATATTTCTCCAATGCATGGAGAAATCATCTTGTTTAACAATTTTAATATGGTGGTTTTTCCTCCACCGCTTTTGCCTTGCAGCGTTGTTATTTTACCCCCTTCAAAACTCAAATCAGCAATATCAAGTACATGTTTGTATGTTACATTTTTTAATTGAAATAATTTCATTAGTCACCCTATATAATTATACTCCATAATAACATGATTACAAAATTTATGTCAACAACAATTTAATTAAAATCTTTTAACTATTAATTGTAATATCAACTGCGAAAGATTTTAAGACAAAAAAAACATGCTATGATATAATCTGGTTTTAAAGCAACCAAACTAATAAAACAAGAA
>CAYTUX010000197.1:0-3092 GCA_964441455.1 uncultured Victivallales bacterium
ACAGAAAAACAGCAGAACCAAAATGGAATAAGCTTACAAAAGAAAAAAAGAGGCTTGCTGTTGAAAGAATACCGGCTTATGTTAGATCAACTCCGGACATTCAGTTTCGCAAAAACTTTGAAACCTATATACACAAAGAAAGTTGGAATGACAAGATCATGTCTAACAAATGCGAAGCGGATGACAAATACATTGAACAACTAAAAAAGAGGGGGTTTGCATGAAAACCATAATTTATGACATTGATGGAACGCTTGCTAATATTCAGCATTTAATTCCGTTGTGGGAAACAGACAAGGAACAATTTTTTGAAAGGATGGGTGAAGCAAAAACAATAAAAGAAACACATGTTTTGTTTGCAGTTCACCATCTTTTTAGAAATTACAAGATTGCTTGTTACACAGCTCGCCCCGAAAGAACAAGAGGGATAACAGAAAAGTGGATAAAAGACAATTTAGGCGGATTTTGCACTTTGTTGATGAGAGCCGACAACGATGAACGACCCGATGAGGCAGTCAAAATTGAATTGCTTGAAAAAGCAGGTTTGAATCCCGATAAGGTATTGTTTGTTGTCGAGGACAGAGTCCGCGTTGTAAAAGCATTAAGGGCAAAAGGATATTTTGTTATTGATGTTGCCGGTAATGATTATTAAAGGAGGAAGAAATGAAGAAAGTATTGAATCAAGAAGTGAAAGAAAACTATGCTGTGTACAATGGAGACTCTTGCGAAGCAATAAAGAACATCCCTGATAATTCTATCGGATATTGTCTTTATTCTCCGCCTTTCGCAGATCTTTACTGCTATTCAAATTCAGAATGTGATATGGGAAACTCAAAAAACTATGATGAATTTTTTCAGCACTTTGAATTTTTGGCGAGAGATCTTTTCAGGGTAATGCAAAAAGGAAGGGTTATGTCGGTGCATTGCATTGATATTCCTGCAATGAAGGAAAGAGACGGATATATCGGATTGAAAGATTTTCCAGGCGATTTGATAAGACTTTTCCAGAAAGTAGGTTTTATATATCATTCAAGGGTTACAATCTGGAAAAACCCGCTTATTGAAGCAACAAGGACAAAAGCAATAGGATTAATGCACAAGCAACTTTGCAAGGATTCTGCGATGTGCAGACAGGGACTGCCTGATTATATAATCAGCTTTAGAAAAGCAGGTGATAATGAGAAACCAATCAGCAGACAAAACGGATTTGAAAGGTATATAGGCGAAGATATGCCAGAAGAAAAGGGAGTGAAATTTAGTCATGAAACTTGGAGACATTATGCGAGTCCTGTCTGGATGGACATAAACCAAACAAGAGTATTAGAATATCGTGGAGCAAGAGAAAATGAAGATGAAAAACATATATGCCCTTTGCAACTTGATACTATAGAAAGGTGTATAGAACTTTGGAGCAAAGAAGGAGACACTTTTTTAACTCCGTTTATGGGTATTGGTTCCGAGGTTTATTCTGCTTTAAAGATGAAAAGAAAGGCAATAGGTATAGAGCTAAAAGAATCATATTACAATCAGGCTTTAAGAAATATTCAGTCGCTTAAAATTATTGAGACACAAACCACTATGTTTGAGGGGATTGAAAATGCAATATGAAAAATTTATAGAATCAAAGACTAAGTTGCACAGGAAAAAAGGTCTATCTGTAAGTGAAAATGATATGCACAATAAACTGTTTAAATATCAAAAAGATCTTGTTAGGTTTGCTCTTAATAATTCTAAAGCCGGCATATTTACGACAACTGGAACCGGTAAAACTTTTATGCAACTCGAATGGGCAAGACAGATATACAACAAAACTGGAAGTAATGTTTTAATTTTAACCCCTTTGGCTGTTTCTGAACAAACAATAAAAGAGGGCATCAAGATTGATGTTGAAGTAAACAGCATAAAGAAAAACGGACACAAAAACGGTATAAACATAATCAATTATGAGCAACTACACAAAATAAACATAAAGGATTATAATGCTGTTGTTTTAGATGAAGCGAGTATATTAAAATCTTTTGCAGGTAAAACCAGAAACCTGATTATTGATTCTTTCAGGAACTATGAATACAAAAGTTGCTATTCTGCAACACCATCCCCGAACGATTTTATGGAGCTTGGCAACTATTCTGAATTTCTTGATGTAATGAAAAGAGTTGAAATGTTGGCAACATATTTTATACACGATTCAAACGACACTCAAAAATGGAGACTTAAAGGACACGCAAAAGAAACCTTCTGGAATTGGTTTGCATCTTTTTCTGCAATGATGAATAATCCTAATGATCTTGGCTATGATGAAAAAATGTATGTTTTGCCAAAACTTATAAGGCATGAGCACAAGATTAAAACAGATAAATGTTTAGAAGGAAACCTATTCCCTGTTGTCGCTGGAACACTTGAGGAAAGAAGAAACGCAAGAAGAACTACTTTAGAAGAACGGTGTCAAAAAGTTGCAGAGCTGGTAAACAATTCGGATGATATATGGCTCTGTTGGTGTCAGTATAATAATGAGTCTGCTTTGTTAAAAAAACTTATAAACAGCTGTGTTGAAATAAGCGGAAGTAACACAGATGAAGAAAAAGAATATGCATCATCAAGGTTTGCAAACGGAGAAATAAAATGTTTAATAAGCAAGCCGTCTATATTTGGATTTGGTATGAATTTTCAAGCTTGTCACAATCAGACCTTTTTTCCGGATGACAGTTTTGAGTCGTTTTTTCAAGCAGAAAAAAGAACATACAGGCTCGGTCAAAAACACGATGTACATACTCATCTTGTTTTCTCTGATCTTGAAGGTGCTGTATTAGACAATCTTTTTAGGAAAGAAAAACAGTTTTCGGAAATGATAGGGTCTATGATAAATCATGTTAAAGACTATGTGAAAAATAATGTTGTAAATGATTTTGCAATAACAGACATATCGTATAGCCCTGATATTTTAATGAAATTACCTTTGTTTTTACAATCAAAAGATTTAACAGGAGAGTAATATGAACTTATTAGATTTTGTAGGAGAATATTTTCCGCATATCGAAAAAGCGGATTTTGGGAAAAAAGACAATCTCCGGTGTCGTTATTGCGGGAAAATT
>CAYTUX010000198.1:0-5992 GCA_964441455.1 uncultured Victivallales bacterium
TAAATTAAAATCATCAAAAAAAACATTACTGTTTTATAACAAACATCTTATAAGATTTTTTTGCTTTCTTGAGAAGCTAGAGAGGTAAGGAAGTCTGAACTCATTTTTAATCAAGAAAACTCGCACGCAACTGTCAAAGTGTGTTTTCAAGTGGTGTAACCAAATACATATCTCCCATAAGTCACATTTGTCCCATGCTTAAATCAAAACAAAAACCAGATGTTCAACCCATCAACTCACGTAATTTAGAAGGAATCTTCTTTATTATACCGGTTTTTGAATCCAGACAAACATGTATTGTATATCCCTCGGTCAACAACTCATCGCCCCTGAACACCTGACAATGAAAAATTAAACGTGTAGGTTTAATAAGCTCACATGAACCCCTAATCATAAGCAAATCATCATACTTTGCCGGTAACTTATAGTTACTTTTTGTCTCTATAACCGGCAGTTGAATTCCTTCAGACTCAATCTCCTTGTAAGTCCACCCCTTTTCACGAAGATACTCGTTTCGAATTCTTTCAAAATAGGTAAAGTAATTCCCATAATAAACAACACCCATCTGATCTGTATCGGCATATGGAACCCTATACTCTATCTCAACAAATTCTCTTATTTTTTCTTTTTTCATAATCCTAACTCGTGTGATAACCAATCATTAATATCTTTTGCATCTCGACTTGATATTTCTTTCTCTGTCTCCTTCAAAACTCCAGACGATTTGCCAATGTTGATGCTAAATGCTTCAGATTGAAATTGTTGAACAGATATAACTTTTGCTCCAAGATATTTTGAGTTGCTGATAACAAAGTTGTCATTTGATACAACAGTATATTGTGCTCCATTATAATCGCCGTATTCAATAATCTCTATAATCTTCTCATCGGCAGTCTGTCCCGTACTTGTAAAAATCGCAAGAACACCACTCACTGTAGATTCCGAACTCTGCCCGGCAAATTCACTCTTGCCATCAAAAACAATCCAAAAATCTGTTATATCACGTCTATTCTGTTTCCACAAAGTGCATCTGTGCACAAGTGCATTTCTTGCTCTCTCCAATGAAATATCAAGCATATCAGCAAAACAGGGAATAAGATGTATAACATTATATGCATCAATAATCATTATTCTTTTAGACATTTTTCAACTCCACTAAAATGCTTCTCGAACTTTACACAACAAATCATGTTCTGTATAAGGCTTCTTTAAAATTGAGGCATCAACAGGAAGGTTATATTTTTTCTCAAGATCAGTTTTTTCATAACCACTGCAGAAAACAACTGGAACTTTTTTAATTTTGGATACCTTTTCGAAAACCTCTACTCCAGAAAAATCAGGTGTGACTACATCAATAAGCATCAAATCTATATCATCTTTTCTCTCTTTAAAAATTTCAACTGCCTCTTTTCCGCTCAAAGCTGTCAATGTTCCATACCCTGCCTCTCCCAGAATAAGACATGCAAGTTTATTTATGGAAACGTTATCCTCAACCACTAAAATGTTCTTGCCGTACAGTTGTTTTTGTAAAGGTTCAATAGATCTCTGCTCTAATATCTCCTTAACAGGAAAATAAATCTGGAAGGTCGTTCCAACATTTTTTTCGCTATATAGTTTAATATCACCTTTATGCTGTTTAACTATAGAAAATACTGTAGCTAAACCCATCCCTATTCCCTCACCGACATCTTTGCTCGTGAAAAATGGATCAAAAACATTTTCCTGCATATCCGAATCTATACCACAGCCGTTATCTGAAAAAGTTATCTCAACATACTTGCCTTCATTGAGATCCTTAAAAAAATTATATTGATTATTCGAAACATCAACCACTTTTGTAGAAATATTAATCAAACCATCTGAAAATATGGCTGATCTTGCATTCTCTGACAAATTCACTAAAATATGTCTAATCTGTTCCGCATCGGCAATGATAACCAATTCAAACTCTGACAAGGTAAGAACTACCTCAATATCACTGCCGACAATTTCCTTAATATAGTTTAAATTGTCTGAAATGAGCTTGTTTATATTAACATCCCGAAGTACGTTAACATCCTTTTGAGCAAATCTAAGCAGTTGTTTGATTAATGATGCTGAACGCTCGGCATTTCCTAAAATTTCTTGCATATAAACTTTTACATCATTACTGTCAACTGAAGTGGAACACAATATTTCACCATAACCTATAACCCCCTGCAGCATATTGTTCAAGTCATGAGCAATTCCTCCTGCAAGACGTCCAACCGCCTGCATCTTTCTGGATTGAAATAGCTGCTCCTCGTGGTTTTTCCTGACAAAATACATCCTGATCAAGTTGGAACCAATAATTTCCAAATCTTTAACAGTGGTAGGTAAATCGAAAAGTGGTGTTTCTCTCGCAGCAAAGAATGCTCCCCACAGATTGCCTTCGACAAGACAAATAGGAACAATAACAACTGTATTCATCTCCCCTATCTGATCTAACAGTACATCTGTTTCACCATCGTTACTTTTCAGAATAACTGTTTTATTAACTTTCAAATCATCCAAAATAGTTCCTCTATCTCCTGAAATATAAATACGATTCTTGCTTGTAGAGGTGGAAACTGAAAGTGACTCCAGACACCCTGCTTCGTCTATTTCATTGTACTCTAAGATAGACACCGTATCAAATTCAAATGATTCCTTAACAATAGAGCATATTTTGAGCATAATCTGGTCATGACTTAAAGTTTTATCAAGAAAAGTCTCTAACTCCTCACTGATACAAGTCTGAAAGGCTAACTTTGTTCTCAACTCTCTATTCTGCATAAAAACTTCTTCATTCAGTTGAGAAATTTTTACATGTGTACGAACTCTGGCAAGTAATTCCATTGGCTCAAATGGTTTAGTAACATAATCTGCTCCACCAATCTCAAACGCTTTCACCTTTTCCTCCGGAGCATCCAAAGCACTTATGAAAATTATTGGAATATCTGAAATCAAAGGATTTGCTTTGATAATCTGACAAACTTCAAAACCATCCATAACGGGCATGGAAATATCAAGTAAAATCAAATCAGGTCGTTTTCTGCTTAAATAGTTCAGTGCATCTTTACCGCTGTTTGCAACAGCAAGCTTAAAGCCCTCGCCAGCCAATAAGCTGCCAAGAACCTGAACATTGTTGTGATTGTCATCAACAATAAAAACTAATGTGTTACTGTTCATTATCTACCATCTCCAAACCTTAAAGACCCAATATTTCACTCATCACCCAGGAAGTATGACAACCACTATCTCCGTAAGACACGTGTGTTGTTCTACCACATAAATCGTCTGCAATCATCTGAACAAAGGGCTCCTGAACCGGAACAGGATTCTCAATATATACCTGTTCCCTCAAATCTCCTGACTCCAAAACAAATTCTTCATCTTTAAATACAGATAGCGAAATAGTACCACTATCTCCAAAAATTTCAAGCCTGTCTTTTGATTTCTCACAGCCGAAATTCCAAAATCCACTACCCGTAACACCATTTGCGTGAACCCAACTTGCAACAATTGCATCTTTTGCTGTATAAAGCTCGCCTTGATTTTCAGCAAAACCTGCTGCATTCTGTATATCTCCTAAAAGAAATATAATTAAGTCCAAACCATGACTAGCCAAATCATCAAAATATCCGCCCGGAGCAACTTCCGCATCTGTTCGCCAATTATAAATTTTATATTCTTGTTCTGAAGCAGGTCTGCAAAACGACCAGCTCACATGGCGAACACCACCAATCCGTCCATCCTCCAACCACTCTTTAACTTTCAGAAACCTGGGCAGACATCTTCGATAATATGCAATGAAAAGTTTCAATTTTCTACTTCTAAAGGTATGCAGAATCTTAGCCGCATCAGCATAATAAACAGCCATCGGTTTTTCAATGCAGCAGATCTTGCCCGCATCTGCAACCATTAAAGCATATTCCAAATGACTGTCAGGAGGCGTGGCAATATATACCGCATCAACAGCTGGATCATTGATTAACTCCAAAGCATTTGTACAATATTTTGGAATATTATGTCTCGCTGCATAATCCTTCACCTTATCAAGATGACGACACATCACCGCAATAAGCTCAAATCCCTCAACCTTTTGATAAGCCGATCCACTCTTGCTCTCCGTAACATTGCCGCAGCCAATCATCCCCCAACGAAACAATTTATTTCCACACATATTGTCACTCTCCCCTAAAAAAACTAAAAAATTAAATCTACACATTATTAACAAAAATGTCAAGCCATAATCCAATATTTTTAAAAATTCCACTCTGTTCTCTTCCGCTACAGCGGAACCCGAATCAACCATCCAATGTACGGGCAAATTCCATATCTACCCCACTTTCATAACTCTTAACTCTTTTCACCACCCTCGGCCAGTGCCCCCCGCCTGGGTTCGTACATTCAGTCCATCCGGTATTTCTTAATACTTCTCACGTCACATTTATCAGAGGTTTTTCAGAAAACTCAACAACATCAGCCTGACGCCTAAGCAGCTCCTCTGCAACCATAGTTCTAATATCACTTAAGGTGATTATACCAACCGGTGTCTTATCTTCTTTGGATCTGACAATAGGAACCTCTTCAATATTCATACTCTCCATTTTCCGGATAATCGGCTTTAATTTGTCTTCCGGATATGAAATTGACTTAGCTGCTTCCGCAACATCTGACACCAAAAGCCATTGCCAGGAAGCGTGGTCAACCAAAACATCTTTTAGTCCCTTGATTGATAAAATACCAATAAATTTGTTCTCAGAATTAGTGACAGGAAACACAACATGCTTATGCTCTGAAAAAAGTGTAGTTTCCATGAGATTACTTTGTTATTAAATTATAAAACTCTTCTGTTGAATCAGCATTGAAAAGCTCGCTTCGCAAAGTCTCATCTTTCAAGGTTCTGCTGATTGCAGATAAAAGTTTAATATGTTCTGAATGCTGTTCCTTACCGGCAACAATCATAAAAATAAAATTTACACCCTTTCCGTCAATTGAACCATAATCCTCAATTCCATCTTTATGTAGTGCTGCAACCATTAACATTTTGTTTAAAGATGACAATCTAACATGTGGAACAGCAATACCAAGTCCAATGCCGGTACTCATTAACTTTTCACGATGAAAAATACCCTCTTTTATCTCATTTTTATCCCGTATTGACAAACCCTGTGAAATCTGGTCAATTAATAAATTCAAAGCTTCTTGTTTTGTCTCAGAATCTATAAACAAAACATTGTCTCTAGATAAAACAGACTTGATCTGCATAACTTCCGCTGAACTTTTTTCTGTCTTTGTTAACTTACTGTCAACCCACTTCTCAACTTCACCACGCTTAAACCTCCAAGTAGAACCAAGCTTACCACACGGAATACTACCCTTCTGCGCCCAATCATAAACCGTTCTTTCCGAAACTTTTAAAAGATCCGCAACTTCTTCAACCGTTAAAAGATCTGTCTTTTGCATTATTACCACCTTTTTGTTTTTAATACTTTATATTTGAAAATTTCGCAAATAATATCATCTGATAACTGATGTGTCCACTTTTTTTATACTTTTTTAAAAAAACTTTATAGTGACCTCCGTTTCCTCCTGAAGCGAAAGCGTCCTGGCTGTTATCTTCGCGTGGCCCCGCCAAACACATAGATCCCATTTGTCCGAAGGACACGGAGTGATTATTGTCGCAACGAAATACTCCCCTAAACACATAGATCCCATAAGTCCCATTTGTCCCATACTCTGTTTTTTTGCCCTTTCCAGGTTCTAAACATCGGACAGCCAGATCAGATCCGACCGATATGCATTTGGCGGTGGTGCATCAGCAAACAAAAGTGGAGAGATAAACCTTAGATTTCTGGTTGGTTGACTAAAAGTGCATTTTATCCAATATAATTAAGGAATATATTTTTATTTTATCACCCTTTGGGTGATAAATTAAAAAATTAGTTTCAGCGGACGCCGAGGACGGCATCCCTCCCATGTGAACCTT
>CAYTUX010000199.1:0-2684 GCA_964441455.1 uncultured Victivallales bacterium
TAAATAATGACTTTGATTTATGTTTATAAATCCCGCATTGCGGGACTAGCAAAGCCAGCCCATTATTTTTCTCTATCCCATTGATCTTAAGTACTCTACACTATTTCGCTACGAAATTTATGAATAAATCAGGTTTAAAATAATAAAAACAGGAGTATTAGAAATGAACTTAAAAGAATCAATCAAAAAATATTCATATGAACTTGGAGCTGACTTAGTTGGGTTTGGCGATATTGACCGCTGTAAGAATGCGCCAATCATGATGAGTCCGCAGGGATTGTTCCCCGGCTCAAAAACCGTTATTGTTATGGGACTTCACCATCCTGATGCCTGCATTGAGTTAGGCGGCGAAGATCACCCACAGGATATTGGTCCATATTCTGTTCAATATTTGATGAATTCCCGTCTTGATGAACTTTCATACAAAATGGCGACATTTGTGGAGAATCAGGGGTATGGTGCTGTTCCAATTTGTTCAAGCAACATTTGGCGGTACAACCAATATAAGGATCTTAATGCTGTATTTGCTCCTGATGTAAGTCATATATATATGGCAGTGGTTGCAGGTCTTGCAGACATGGGTTATAACGGGCTTGCGCTTTCCCCTGAATATGGTGCAAGAAATCGTTTTATAACTGTTATTACAGATGCAGAGATAGAGCCTGATCCATTGATTGAACCCGGAACAATTTGTGATAAATGTATGCTTTGCCGTAAGCACTGTCCAAGTCTGGCACTTTCTAAAGAAATCAGCGGTGATAAGGTTCTTAGAATAGAAGATAAAGAGTATCGTTTTGCCGACAAAAATCTTTGGCGTTGTGCATGGGGGGAACATTTTGATCTTGATCTTGATTTGAAACTTCCCGAAAAAGTGACTGAAGAGGTAATAGTTGATTTTGTGGAACAATATGGAGTTCGAAGTGGTGAAATGGGACAGTGTCTGAAGTTTTGTGTTCCGGAGAAAATCAGAACATTTGACAAAGCATATTCCAAAACGCCTATGCGTAAGTATTGTGTGAACTGGGATGAGAAATTGGAATCTCGAGCAGTAAATGATAAGCTTATAAATGATTGTTACGCAAAAGGTATTGAACATGTAGTTGTTCAATCTGCTGAAAGTTTAAAAGCCAAGGGTATTGATATAGATACTATGATGCCGGGAGCAAAAACAGCATTATCACTGATTTGTACACATCAGAAGGATCTCGATAATAAACGTGAAGATTTCACTGTGGGAACTTTTAACGGAACTGTGGATTATCATATTGATTCTGTATGCTATGATTTGACTAGAAATATTGAGGCATACGGTTTCAGAACGCTAATGACTATTGCTGCAAGTGGTTCGCACTGTGATCCGATGGGACCACAGACTGTTAATCGACGGATTGCACAGGACATATTCAAAGATGCTGACTGCGAATATTCAATTAATACAGTGTTTACCCGTAAAACCATGCCTGAAAGAGCATTGAATCTTAAGGTAGATAAAGATTTGGTTCCAACTGAGTTTAATAATTCATCTTCATTAACCAAAATTATAAAAGATTATGCAAAAAAGGTTGGTGCAGATCTTTGTGGTGTTGCTTCTGCAAAGAGAATAAGTGAAATTTCAGAACAGCTGAAACCTGTTTTTGATGGTGAAAAATATTTTAATGCAACAGATAAGTCACATCGTTTCAAGCTATATGATCCTGTTATTAGCGAAGGAGTAAGAAAGGTGTTTTCGGCAGAGGACTATATGGCAGGAGCAAAGTCAGTTATTGTGATTGGATTGCGATATCATCAAAAAGTGGTTGAATTTGCAGCCAAGCCTCCGGCAGAGGCGGTGGGACCATATTCTTTCCAGACTTATGTTACCCGCTGGCAGGGAGATTTTATGGCAACACAAATTATGCAGAAACTTAACCACATGGGCTATAAAGCAGTTCTTACAAATGACCTTATGGGATTGGGGTCTGCAATTGCAAGTCCTCGCGGATTTATTGAAGATCTTTTTTCTAATCGTTTTGCAGCTGTAGCTGCGGGGGTAGGTTCACTGGCGGAATCGGGTAGAGTGGTCAGCGAAGAGTTTGGTATTAGACAACGATTTATTGCAATTGTGACGGATGCCGAACTGAAAACAGATGATTTGATTGCGAAGGTACCTGATTTATGCAGAAATTGTCAAAAATTCTGCATCACAAAATGTCCTACGGCTGCAATGACATCTGAAAAAATATCTTTTGAATGCGAAGGTGTTTCTTTCAGTTTTAATAGGCGCGATATAAATCGTTGTGACTGGAGCAAACGCTATGCAATTGCAGGTGAGAGCGGATTTAAATATTTGGGCTCTCCATTGGATGAGATTCCTGATGGTGAGATAACCGCTGAAACTTTGGCAAGTGCCCTCAAAAAACATGATCCAATAAAAAAATATCGTCCTGTGGCTTGTGAACCATGCATGATTGAATGCCCTTATGCAATCAAATAAAAATTGAAGACTGCTTTAGCTTTTTTTTACAGCCTCAGCAAATGTAGCCCCGCCAAAAAGGACATCCAACCGGAAAAACAGAATAATTTACCTTAATTTTACGGTTGAAATCCAAAACCTACATTTTGGTCAATAAAATTAGGGAATGACTTTTGTTTTTTTGCCCAGCTACTAAAAGAAAAGTTAAATGTAAGTTTGTTAAATATTTTTT
>CAYTUX010000200.1:0-8182 GCA_964441455.1 uncultured Victivallales bacterium
CAACAAAAATAACACCAATGCGCGAAAGTGTAGTGCCTGTACCTTTGTAAGTACCTGAATATAAAAGCTTTATTTTTTAGCCCGCGGAAGTTGGGCTAAAGAATCAATATCAAAGTCCTCTGCTTTCTCTTTTCTCTTTGTGATGTCTTGTGAGTCATGCTTTGCTTTACTTCTTTCAAAATCCATATCCATCTTTATTGATAATATATTTCGGGATGCAACTTTTTGCTCTTTCCCGCTCTTTTCCGCAAATATAAAACCTGAATCTTTATATGAATGAAGTTTAAGCGAAGAGTCTGACTTCCTATTACGATATTTCACAGTAACATTACCAGGCGGAAGAAGAACAATTTCTGAAATTGATAAAATCATTTTGGAAGTTGATGCCTTCTTAGGATTTTTCTCATCTTCAAAGTAAATTCGTCCGCTCTTAAACTCAAGGAAATTAATATCATTTGTTTGACCTGTTTTCATAATCATTATGTCCGGAGCGGCAGATAATCTTAGTAATCCCAACAACATAAATATAAAGATGATTTTTATTTTCTGAATCATCTTATTTCTCTCCGGCAATAACTTCTACCACATTCATTGTATGATCTTTGATTCTTCGGTATGAGTTCAAAATATCTGAATAAATCAAACTAACTGTAATCGCCGAACCATCAGTACTTTCCATCCTGTCAAGATGAGCATTTCTTATAAATTTTATTTTCTTAACAACTTCTTTGTTAATCAAAGTTGCTTCAACAAAAAATTCACTATTATTTTTTTCTACAGCATCAACTGTTTGAATAATAAAATTATTTACTGTTTCATGCAGTTCTTTTAGTTCAATGATTCCCTGAGCCGTAAAGACTAACTTTGACTTATCTTTTCTGATATACAGCTTTAAAATCTTTTCAATATAATCACTGACAGATTCTAATTCATCGGCTATACGAAGCTGACTTCGACAATCTGCGGCAATTGCCCGCGATGTGTTCTTGGAAAATATTTTACCAATAAACTGTGTAACTTCTTTCTGTATAACATCAAGAATTTCCTCTTTCCTAAAGATTGATTTTGCATCTTCTCCATAATAATCTTCATTATCCACAACAGATTTGAGTTTATCCATCATTTTAATTACCTGAGAACCCATCTCATTCAACTCGTCCGCAGACTGTTCAATGGCAAGAGCCGGGGTATTAATCATTGTAGATATATATTTCAGATGCGGAATTTCTTCAAACTCTTTTGATGGGAATATCCATGTAACGAGTTTTGCAAGATACTGCATAAATGGTAAGAATACTATTGTGTTTACAACATTAAAACAAGTATGAGATAGAGCAATAGTAGCTGTTACTGCAGAAACAATTCCAATGGTTTGCGGAGCGTTATCCGTTGTTATTGCTGCAAGATTAGCTAAATCAGCTCCGGAATAACCAAAAAATAATCCTCCAAGTTTTTCCACCAGATGCACATAAGGATAGAACAAGGGTAATATCCAGATTGTACCAATTACATTAAAAAATATATGTGCAAATGCTGCCCGTTTTGCATTTGTTGATGCCCCCAGTGACGCAAGAAAAGCAGTAATGGTTGTTCCTATGTTAAGTCCGAGAATTAAAGCAATCGCTGTCTCAACACAGATAACTCCCGTCTGAGCAAGTGCAATTGTTATACCTAATGTCGCAGAAGAAGATTGAACAATAATTGTTGCAATGCAGCCCACCAATGCACACTTTAGAACTCCCGTATAGTGAACTGTACTCATAGTCATGAATACATCATGTAAAAACATTTTGATTTCCGGAGTTTTAAACCCTAAAGCCATAGTCTGCAGCCCGAAGAACACCATACCAATACCCATGATTGTCATAGCGATATACTTTGTACGATCCTTCTTTGAGAAAAGATATACGAGTGCGGAAATACCAAGAATTGGCAAACCAAATTTACCTATCTTAAGTGCAAGAATCCATCCGGTAATAGTTGTGCCGATGTTAGCTCCGATGATAATGCCAATTGACTGCATCAGGTTCATAAAACCTGCGTTTACAAAACCAATTACCATTACGGTAACAACAGAACTGGATTGAACAAGGCAGGTGACAAGTGTACCAACACAACAGGCGGAATATCTATTGTTGGCAACAAAACCAATTAAGCTTCTAAGTTTTTCACCCGCAACATTCTGCATACCTTCTGACATATATTTCATGCCAAGCAAGAAGATACCAAGACCACCCAGAACCTGAAAACAGATTGCTCTTAATATAACTGCTGCCAATGCACTATCCATAGTTATTTATATCTCTTTTTGATACTTTAAAAACAAATGCCATTACGCAAAATTTACATAATGGCATATAAAAATTAAAACTTAAATAATTTACATTTAAAACTGTACGTTTACGGATCCATACATGGATGGTGAATCAAAGTCATATGAATCAACACCGAACACCGCAGATATTCGAGGTGAAAAATAAGCTTCTACACCAAAAGTAAAACCAAAAGATTGATCTTCATCCAAATCACCAAAATAAGTTGAATAAATTGGACCAAAGAATAGAGCCATTGAATCTAATGCATATCCGGGCTCGCCATTAATCTCGTTTACAACAGCAATTGTAGCACTAAGCATAAGTTCTTCCCAGTCATATGAACCCCGAGATGTGTCGGTTGAATAAAAATCATAATCTGCTGATGCAACTATTCTAACTTTATCAATGGCTCCAAATGTGTCTAAAATATCATGATTCAACAAACGAGCTTTTGCTCCAACACCATATGTAAACTCTGTTGAACCATCTAGTGTGCTGAACAAATCACTTGAAAAATCAGCAGAAACAAAACCTATCCGACCATAAACAGTGAACCATTTCAACAAGTCAATACCCGTATAAAAAGTGGCTTCATAACCTTCAAGATCATAATAGCTATCTTTAAGTTTTCTTTCCAAAGTGGATCCGGACAATCCCATTTGCAGAAATGACATATCCCGAAGACCTGTTAGGTATGTTGATGAATTATCATGACTTTGTGTATACGCTGCATTTACCGTAAATGCTGAAATTATAGATATAATTGCTACGACGACTGTAATCTTTTTTTTCATTTTTGTTAAAAACTCCATTTATACTTTAATACCAAAACTAACTTTTAAAACTGGTTTAAATACCTATTTGTTTTCAATTAGCCTATACTATACTATTTAAGTCAATAGAACACAAGTCTTTTTTTTATACTTAAAAAGTGTAACCCTGTTTTTCTGGTTAAATGCCCTTTTCGGTCGGCGGCCAGCTACTAAAAGATCAGAAAAACAATCCTATATAAAACTCCAATGTAAAGTTAATAGCTGGGCAACCCTCCCAACTTGCAAATCAATATTGTCTTGTAAGAACGGGAGTCCAGCTACCAAAAAAGCAATTAACTCTGCAATTATCATCAAAACACTTTATGTTTGGTAGCTGGATCGGCGGCCGCTAAACTAATTTTCTAATTTATCACCCAAAGGGTGATAAAAGTATAATGTAAACTCTGATTTCATTGATTTAAAAACATGTTTATCCTCTCAACCAGAAATTTAAGGAAAGTGTAAGCTTAAATGCGAATAATAATAATTTGGCATTTAGCTTTATAATCCACATCTTTTTTTATACTAATTATATTATTTTTTTCATTAAATTTTTTTGTCTATTCTAACTGCCATATACCTTAAACAAAAAAGTGCAATAACCCATTTAAAAAGAAATTTCGAGCAAAACGATAAAAAGCTTTGATAAAAATGTCATTTTTTCTTATCATACATGAAATATATTTTAAAAGATTTAAAAGGATTTGATTTATGATTATGAAAAAGAGTTTATTATTACTTATACCTATTTTAGTAGCCGGTTGTCTGCCACCACAAAAAGCACCTGAAAGAATAAAAGAATATACGAGTATTGAAGAAGCGTTACCGGAGAAAGAAAATGTTGAATTTTTAAACTTTTATGAGCAGAATATTACCAACCTGCCGGAAAGAATCGGCGATTTCCCTCGCCTACGCAAGCTTCGTGTTCAGGGAATTAAGTTTGAAGAATTTCCAAATGAGATAATCGCTCTATCAAAACTGGAATATCTTGACATGATAAACTGCGGCATAAAAGAGTTGCCTCAAAATTTTGGTGATTTAGTTAATATAAAAAAGCTGTATTTAAGTGACAACCAGCTTTCAGCACTACCGGAAAGCGTGTCTAAACTTACCGGCCTGAAATATATAAATCTTGACAGAAATAATTTCACAGAATTTCCGGTTTCTCTATCTAATCACAAAACATTAAGATGGCTTAGATTAAATGACAACCAGATAACGAACATAACTTCATTTGCAGGAATGGGAAGCTTAAAATGTTTGTATTTAAACAACAATAAAATTCAAACTCTTCCTAATGACATATCTGTACTTGGAAACCTTACCGATTTGGCATTAGCAGGAAATCAGTTAAAAAGTCTTCCTGAGAACATTTTTAAGTTGAAAAAACTTGAAAGACTTAGTTTACAGGACAATCAACTGACAAATATTACTGTCAGCTTAGAAAAATTACCTCTACGTTGGATTCGTCTTGACGGAAATAATATATCGAAAGATGAAATTAATAATTTAAAATTAAAACTACCGGACTGTACTATAATCTATTAAGAAACCATGACAAAATCAAACCGCTCATCTATAATATCACGCAATTCAAAATACCAAATTGATATTGCAATTGTTCTTGTTGGTATCATTCCTATTCTTGTTACAGTATTCTTAACTATCTTAAAACCGGAGTATTTATCCTATAATATAAAGATTTTTATTGTTGCAACAACAATATTGCTTGCATTTTCCGGCATAATCATTCTGTATAAATATCCGAAAAATATACTTAAATTAAGAAATTATCTGGAAAGTATGGCAGAAGGCAAGCTCCCGGAGCACATCGACTTTGACCACTGCGAAGATGATATTATTGAAATTGAAAAATTTCTAAATGCGATCATTGCCGATATGAAAATTAAGGTTGAACAGCTTGAAGCACAACTGACAATAGAGAAGGTTTTAAATCAGAACATGTCTAAACAGACAGAACATGTTGTAAAAAAAACTCAATCAAAGGTTATGTTTGAGAGTATTGGTGCTGTATGCCATCACATCGGGCAACCTGCAACAGTTCTAAATACATACCTGTACTCTTTGTTAAAAGAAAAAGATTTAGCTCCACGAGTCAGAGCACAACTGGAAGAGTGCTCTAGAGCTACTAATAAAATTGCCGACATTTTACTTCAAATCCAAACACTTGATGGCTATAAAACAGTCATATACAGAAATAAGGACTTAGAAGAAAAAAGTGCTAAAGACGACAACATTCTAGATATAAATTTGTAAAGAGAATATTATGCCGAAAAGTGATACCGAAAAACTAGAGGAAGAGATAAAAA
Source organism: uncultured Victivallales bacterium (assembly GCA_964441455.1). Classification (GTDB taxonomy): domain Bacteria; phylum Verrucomicrobiota; class Kiritimatiellia; order JAQICX01; family JAQICX01; genus JAQICX01. The sequence goes on from CAYTUX010000200.1 coordinate 5,458, forward strand.
AAATGTTGAAAGATGCAAAGGTTGCATTTTCAATCCCTCGCCAAAATAATCCACAACAGGGTCCGACCAAAATGGCTGAACAACAAGAAGCAAGAGAAAAAATTCTAAAAAGAATACGCGAATTTAATTTAAAACCTAAAGAGGTCAAGGAGCACCTTGACAGATATGTCATCAGACAAGATGATGCAAAAAAGGTACTCTCTGTTGCAATCTGCGATCACTATAACCATGTTAGAGCATGTATTGAAGATAAATCATTAAACAACGCTGAATATACAAAACATAACGTGATACTTCTTGGACCAACCGGCGTAGGTAAAACATATCTTATGCGTTGCATTGCAAAACTTATAGGCGTCCCTTTTGTGAAAGCTGATGCAACAAAGTTTTCTGCCACCGGATATGTGGGACATGATGTTGAAGATCTGGTCAGAGACCTTGTGAAAGTTGCAAAAAACGATACTTCTCTGGCAAAATATGGTATTATCTTCATTGATGAAATTGACAAAATTGCCACAAGAGGGCAACACGGAACAAGAGATGTCTCAGGGCGAGGCGTTCAGGTCAATTTACTTAAAATGATGGAAGAGACAGATGTCAGTTTGTTTAGCCAAACGGATATGATTGGTCAGATGCAGGCTGTCATGGAAATGCAGAGTGGAAAAAGTGAAGTAGAAAAGACAATCAACACCCAACACATTCTTTTCATTGTAAGTGGAGCATTTCAAGAACTAAACGAAATGGTTGAAAAACGAATAAACCGTTCTCAAATTGGATTTGCGGATAAAAAAGATAATGGAGACAAAATTAATTATCTTAAGAAAGCTCAGACAACTGATCTGGTTGATTATGGATTTGAACCGGAATTTGTCGGTCGTCTCCCCGTAAGAGTTGTTTGTGAAGAACTCACATCAAAAGATCTTGAAGATATTATGATATCTTCTGAAGGCAGCATACTTAAACAATACACAAGAGATATGCAAGGTTACGACATTGACATCAATATCACTCCCGATGCCATTACAGAAATTGCCGACAAAGCATATAAAGAAAAAACAGGTGCCAGAGGGCTGGCAACTGTACTTGAAAAAGTTTTTAGGGAATTTAAATTTGAACTACCTTCTATGGGAATAAAAACTCTGGATATATCTAAAGAAAATATAAATAATCCACTAAAAGCAATCGATGACTTTATCGAAAACTCTAAAGAAAATATTATTGCACAACAAAAGAATGATTTAAATTTGTTTGCAGAAAACTTTCAGAACAGACATAACATCAAACTTACTTTTTCAAAAACAGCAGTTGATGAGATATTTAGCGTATGTACAAACAAAAGAATATCTGCAGCTTCATATATCAATAAGAACTTTCAAAACATTGAGTACGGAATAGAACTGATCTGCGAAAAAAAAGAGAAGAAATCATTTACCATAACCGGCAGATTTGTGAAAGATCCCGAAAAAGAAATTGCAGATAAGCTATCAAAATAAAATCTTAATCATTTGACATTAGTCTTGGAAATTCCAACCTTAAGGGCATGAAGGACTTTAAAGTTCCGGACAGACAACAATCATTTTGCGGAAAGCAGCTTAACATTACCACCCCAAGACTTATAAGTCTCTGCAATAAAAGCAAAAGCCTCTTCATAGGCAGCTTTACGATTCTCTGCTATATTCAAAATTGGCTTGCCAAATGAAATATGAACCGGCTTGCTTCGATCAACACGTCCGCCTTTAGCCTGAAAATCAGTCTTTATAGCAACAGGAATTAATGGAGCGTTAACCTTGGCTGCTAATTTATGCCCTATAGTATTGAACTTGGTTTTGTCAAAATTAACATCTCTTGTTGCCTGAGGAAACATCATCAGAGAAATTCCTCTTTTCAATCTCTCACTACCCTCTTGCAAAACCTTTTTTAAATCATCTCTGGGATTCTCTCTCTTAACAGATATTGGATGTATTGCATTTAAGGCATTCTTCAAATAAGGATACTTTAAAAGTGACTCCTTAAGAATATATGTACCTTTCCCAAAAGCCAGAAACATTGACGGCAGAATAAATGTTTCTAACAAACTCATATGGTTTGCAACAAGAACACATCCCTTCTGCTTCATGATTTCAAGATTGTCCAATCCTTCAATCTTCACAGAAACCCCACATTTTTCAACCAAAGTTAAAAATCTGTATGAATGCGCCGCAAACTGATTGATGTCAAACAGGCCTCTTTTAGAAAACTTGTAACAACTAATAATACCTCTTATCACATTAATGTGATACCAGATATTAAACTTGTAAAAAAAACTTCTCTTTGCAGCATCCAACGCTTCTTGCGGTGTCTGATAAGAAAACTTTTGCGTTATAATATTTTTAAATTCTTCGTATGTCATATTTTCCTCAACTTTATTGTTTTCCGCATCTTAGCCAGTTGCCGATTTTCTTAAAATGTCAGACAACAATCTTTAACTTAAAATATTATACTAAATAATACAAAATCATGCGAACTAATAAGTAACTTACTCTTTAAAATATTATACTCATATAATCTGAAAATTGCAACAAATAACTACCCGCATAATATTTTGACATGTTTTTCCGGTTGAATGCAGCTTTGGTAACCTGCATTAGCGACGCAAATCGTAACAGGTTCAGATATCTTGATCTCTATACCTCATCAAAATAATCCTAAAAACGGCAGTTGCCATTTTGCCGTAGATGCTAGGCGC
>CAYTUX010000201.1:0-4071 GCA_964441455.1 uncultured Victivallales bacterium
TAATTTATCACCCAAAAGGTGATAAAATAAAAATATATTCCTTAATTCTATTGGATAAAATGCACTTTTAGTCAACCAACCAGAAATCTAAGGAAAAAAACGGTCAATTGACGTATGAAAATAAATAAAAAAAAATAAAAAATACTGTTGACAAGAAAAGAACATTTGGTTATTATGCCAATTATTCAAGCAAAGGTAGGCACAATGAACAAAAATGATAAAATGATATACGAAGCTAAAGCTAAGATAATCAAGGCTTTAGCACATCCGACAAGGTTATGGATGACCGAGCAGCTTGCTGACGGTGAACGCTGCGTTTGTGAATTTGCAGATATTATTGATGCTGATTTTTCAACGATTTCAAAACATCTCACTGTTTTAAAGCAGGCAGGTATTATTATAGATCAGAAACGTGGCAAGCAGGTTTTTTACAGCTTAAAGGTGCCTTGCATTTTAAATTTTATGGTTTGTGTGGAAGAGGTAATTAAAAGCAATGTTGAATCATCTTACGTACTATTTAAATAATTAGGAGAAATATTTTATTACATTAAAAAAAGATAGGAATAGATTATGACTTGGAAAACAGAATGGAGAAAACTATTTTTAATTGTGGGAGCATTTTTAGCTTTCTTTTATCTACCGGTAGGTAATGTACGATTTGATAATGCGATAATGGAATCTCTTTATTTAGCAAAATGGTATGCTCAAGAGCATGTTCTGCTATGTTTAATACCTGCATTTTTTATTGCGGGAGCGATTGCTGTGTTTGTCAGCCAGGCTTCAGTTATGAAATATCTGGGAGCCAAAGCCAACAAAGTTTTGGCATACGGAGTAGCTGCAGTTTCGGGCACAATACTCGCTGTGTGCTCCTGCACTGTACTGCCTCTGTTTTCGGGGATATACAAAATGGGAGCAGGACTGGGACCGGCAACAGCTTTTCTTTATTCCGGGCCTGCCATCAACGTATTAGCTATTGCTCTTACTGCACGTATTCTTGGTGCAGAGATGGGAATTGCAAGAGCTGTAGGAGCGGTTATGTTCAGTATTATTATTGGTATATTGATGCATCTGATTTTCAGAAAAGAGGAGCAGGAAAAGGCTGCAGCACAAATGATGATTCCGGATGAGGAGGTTTCACGACCATTATGGCAAAATGCACTATATTTCTTTTCCATGGTGGGAATTCTTGTTTTTGCCAATTGGGGCAAACCTGATCTTGAGACAGGATTGTGGGCTGCAATTTATTCATCAAAGTGGATTATAACCTCGATATTTGCTGTTTTCTTAGGTTTAATACTTGTTTTTTGGTTCAATGTCAAATGGTGGAAGGTTGTTCTTACAGCTGTGCCGACAGCCATATTAGCATTTATTTTTCCCGAACAGCCAATGGTTGCTTTTGCGGCAGCAGTAATCGGACTTTCCTCTTTCACAAGTACTGATAAAGGGGAAATGGGTGAATGGTTTTCATCTTCATGGGATTTTGCAAAACAAATACTGCCTTTACTTTTGTTCGGAGTTCTTATTGCAGGAGCTTTGTTGGGTAGAGTCGGGCAAGAAGGATTAATTCCTTCAGAGTGGGTATCCGCAGCAGTTGGAGGCAATTCTCTAAGAGCCAACTTCTTTTCATCTTTTGCAGGTGCATTTATGTATTTTGCTACTCTTACTGAAGTTCCTATATTACAGGGGCTTATAGACAACGGAATGGGCAAAGGTCCTGCACTTGCATTGCTGCTTGCCGGACCTGCTTTAAGCTTACCGAATATGCTGGTAATACGCTCTGTGCTTGGAACCAAAAAAACAGCCGTATTTGTCAGTCTGGTAATAATTATGGCCACAATAAGTGGTATAATATTTGGAATGATTTTTGGTTAAAACATATAGGAGTATAAAAATGAAGATTCAAATTCTGGGCACAGGCTGCCCTAAATGTAAAAAAATGGCGGAAGCCGCAGAAACTGCAGCAAAAGATCTCCAGTTGGATTTTGAACTGGAAAAAATAACGGACATCAATGAGATTATGTCTTTTGGCGTTATGATGACACCCGCTTTGGCAATAGATGGTGATCTGAAAGTAGTCGGCAAAGTACCGACCATTAATGAAGTAAAAGAGATATTAAGTAAATGAGGAGCAAACTATGAGTAACAATTGTAGCATTGAATGTAGTGCCGCACCGAAATTGATATTTGCCTGTTCAGGAGCTGCTGATGTTGGTGCTGTAGCGGATCAGGCCGCTCGTAAACTGACTCGTGAGGGTGTTGGTAAAATGTTTTGCCTGGCCGGAGTTGGAGGTCGTGTTAGTGGAATTTTAAAGACGACCGAAGCAGCTCAAAAAATTCTTGCAATTGACGGCTGTCCGCTTAATTGTGTCAAGAATTGTCTTGAACAAGCTGGATTTAAAGAGTTCAAACACCTTCAGTTGGCCGATATTGGCATGACAAAAGGTGGAACAGATGTGAACGACGTAACGATCGGAAAGGCAGCATACGAGAGTGTCAACCTGTTGAAAGAGGAGGGGTGATGAAAAACATATCGAAAAACATATTTCTTTTGATGCTTCTTAGTATGTTTTCATTGATTGGTTGCAGCAAGGATGCCGAGGTCAGTAAAACAGAGAGTGTTATGAAAGCCGAAGAGGTGCAGGAATTGCCGAAACTGCTCGATCTTGGAGCAAAAAAATGCATTCCATGCAAAATGATGGCACCTATATTGGATGAGTTGACCACGAAATACGAGGGTATTTTTGATGTGGAATTCATTGATGTCTGGCAGCCTGAAAACAAGGAAAAAGCCAGGCAGTATGGGATTCGCACAATTCCAACACAGATATTCTTTGATGCCAAAGGAAAAGAATTATGGCGTCATGAGGGGTTTATCTCCAAAGAAGACATTCTAAAGAAGTGGGAAGAACTCGGATATGATATGAAATCAGATAGTGGCAGCAAAGAAAATGAAAGTTCAAAGTTCGAGCTTTGGCAGCCGGTCACACCGTATCAACGTTACAAGTCTTCAATCTGTTATCTTTCGGATGCGACTATTGATCCCAAAAATATGGTTACTGTAGCGACCCCACAGGGGAATATTCATGATATCCACCATTTGTTTATACTTTACACGTCTTTGAGGGAGGATAATGGATAAAATAAAAAATATTATTACAAGAGTACTGTTGGTTTTTGCATTGATCAGTATTGGTTTTGCAATGGGCAAACACTCTGTGAAGTCTGTTGCTCATCAGGACTTTTTGCCACAGATTGAAGGCAATGTAGTTGCGGTCTACTATTTACATTCAACCTTTCGCTGTGTTACCTGTAATACAATTGAGAAAATGACACGAGAACTGCTTGAAACCTCCTACAGCAAAGAGCTTGCGGATGGTGATATCCTGTGGATAGAGGATGATTTTCAGGAAAATGAGGGATTGGCAAAACAGTTTGAAGTTATTGCCAGTTGTGTCGTAGTCGCACATATTAAGGATGAAGAAATCGTCGATTACAAACGACTGGATGAAGTCTGGACGTTGATTAAAGATCCTGAAGCCTTCAACCTATATATAAGTGATGCCATAGACAAATATCTTAAAGAAATTGGAGACACATTATGACTTTAACAATCGTTTTTTCAGCTCTATGGCTTGGTATTTTAACAGCCATAAGCCCATGTCCGTTGGCTACCAACATTGCAGCCATATCATTTATAGGAAGAAAAGCCGGTCAGAAAAATCACGTCATAGGTTCAGGTCTTCTTTACTCGCTGGGGCGAACGATGGCATATGTAATTCTTGGAGTTTTAATCACCGCAGGAATTTTTGGAAGTGCAGAGATTTCCCGTTTTTTACAGAAATACATGAATGAAGCTATAGGACCGATTCTTATTATTCTTGGACTGGTTCTTCTAGGGTGGTTAGGTAGTAATGCCTCAATGCACATTGGAGCTGAGAAGCTTCAGCAGAAAGCACAAAAAGGAGGATTGATTTCAGACTTCCTTACCTCTCTAGCTTCTCAAGAAAGCAAAAAAATCTTATAAGATGTTTGTTATAAAACAGTAATGTTTTTTTTGATGATTTTAATTTA
>CAYTUX010000202.1:0-3390 GCA_964441455.1 uncultured Victivallales bacterium
AGACAATATTATAACACATCGGGAGGGTTGCCCAGCTATTAACTTTACATTGGAGTTTTATATAGGATTGTTTTTTCTGATATGTTAGTAGCTGGGCCGCCGACTGAAAAGGGTATTTAACCAGGAAATAGGAACTATTATGTTTTTTCCATCATTTTAAAGTTTATCAAATGGAGTATATCGATTGGCACTATATCGCTGTGTATCCCAGAATCTTATGAAATCATCTTTAAATTTTTCCATATCAATATTCCTGAATGCTTCCGTCGTTGCTTTATGAAAATCTTTTTCATTTTTCAGACTTTTTAGATATATTGGAATGATATGTTCATATAATTTGTATGTTGAAGACTGATTTTTCTGGAGAAAGTATATCATACTCCATGCAGTCACATAGTTTAACATTCGTGTATTGGGTTCATAAAACTGTTCATAATCTTTTGTAAGTAGAGATGGAATATGATTTGCAATCAACTCTTCATTTTTAGTGACGAATGTTGCAAACTGCTTTTGTTCAGGAATTAAAACTTTTTTTCCTTTATCAACAACTTTTGCTGTCTGAAAAAAGCATGCAAAACCTTCGTTAAGCCACGGTGATGTTGCAATCATATCTGTTGCATAAAAAATATATTGGTGAAGTCCTTCATGAACTATAACCTCAACAGTCTTGTTTTTGTCTTTACTTTGGTATAAGACTGTTAGTTCTCGCTTTGAAGGCTGCCACACACCTGAAGTCCATTGCATTGTGCCAAGGTGTTGTTTGTAACCCGATTCTTTTGCAAAAATTCGAATTACACTGACATCACTGATTGGCTCTATTGGTGGAATTGCTTTTTGAAATGCCTTACGAATTGCCGGCATTGTATATTCAAGAAAAGTTATAAGTTTTCTTCCTTTATAATTTTTTATGTCAGTAAGAAAAATATAGTCATCGACACGCTGCGACCACCATCCCTCCATGTTTTCAATACTTTTTTCTGCTACACTGTTTCCGGTTTTATCTTCAGAGTCTTTTTTTGTCATACCAACTGTATAGATGTCCGGATAAATGTTATGTTTAGGAATTGTTCTGATAGTTTTAAGAAATTGATTTTCAAAATTTTGTCGTGCTTTTTTTGGAGATGAATTATCGAATATTTTTATTATAGCAACATATGTTTCCGGGCTTCGGTTTTGTCCTTTGGCTTTAACTGTAAAAGTATAAACTAAAATATTTGGATTAGTTGTCTTAAAAAATGTGCTGTTTTGAAGATCAAAAGATGTAGTTTTTATTGGTTCAAGCTCTCTGATGTCAACTTGTGCAAACTCTTGAATCCAGTTTTTAATATTGTCAGTCCTGTTCAGATCAATTTTAAATTTGCCGGAATCGATTGCCTGACGATATCTTTTCAATACAATATGCTTATCTTCGAATGTTGGTTTTAAGTTTTTCGGTTGAGCAATAATAAACAGGTTGCCATCTTCATCCCGCCACTGACCTTTGTGCTGCTCGGAATACCATATTTCAAAAGGATCATACATATTAATCTTTTTTGACTCATCACCTCTCGTATATAGATATGTATATATTGTGAGTTGTGAGAGAGGCTCAGGGGTTGATGATGCAAGAGTTCGTATTTTTAATCCGAGATTAGGATAGCTTTTATCAACCTGAAAATTTGGCGTAGCCTGAAGAGAAATAGACAAAAAGAGCAATATTAGAATTTTATTATTAATCTGCAAGATTCTCCAATCTTTCGAAAAAGTCACCGAATATGACATCTCTATGTACAAAAGAGTTATACCTCATAAAGTGCCGACTGTTATCAATACTCCATGTAATATCAAATGTCAGTATCGGGGCTTGGATGATTTGGCTGTCTGTTGCTTTAGGATTAAGCAGCCATGCAATATTAACCATATCCCACAGAACTTTGGATGTTCCTCTTCTTGTTCCGACAAACTCTTCAAATATCTCAAACAGATAGTCACCAATTGCTCCTTTTCCTTTGACATAAGCATTCATTTCCGGCAAAGTTGTGTGCAGTTGAGAAACTACACCTGCACATGGAAATTGTATCAAAGGTACACCGGAATCAAAAAGTGTCTTTGATGCATAAATATCCTGTTTAAGATTAAATTCATATGCTGAACCCATGTGTAAAGCTGCTCCCCCAAGCCATACTACAACAATTTTTTTTATTATGTCCGGATCTTTAATGATGGCAGAAGAGACATTAGTCGGGACACCAATTGCCACAACATAAAGAGGCTTCTCATCTGTTGCTTCGTGAGCTTTCTTAATGATATCATCTGCGGCTTCACTTTCAACCGGTTCAAACCCATTCATAAAAGATCTGCTGCCTTTGTATACAAAACCATCAGAAGAGATATCTAATCTTGCAAGTAACCGCATAATCTCTTCGTAGCTCTTCTCCATACCATCTTCAGGTCCGGAAGAACGTTCATTGTGAAAAGGTGCGGCATACAGTGACTTAACATTGAGTTTGTCTTTGGCTAATAGAGAGTAGACAACAGCAAATTGATCATCAATCTCGTTGTATGTGTCTGTGTCAAACACCATGTCTATTTTTCCTTCAGGAACGGCAAGTCGTTTAAGCATAAATTCATCTGATAGTTTTGGATAGTTCATTTTTACCTTTATTATTGTGTTAATTTGTTGAAATATAACAAAAACAAAACTAATAAAACAATATTTTTTTTAAATAAACAAGTTTTTCTTTATTTTTCATTTTCAGATCTAACCTGATTTATTAATACATTTCGTTACGAGATAGCGTAGAGTGCTTGAGAACAATGAAATAGAGAATAAATAATAGGCTGGCTTTGCTAGTCCCGCAAAGCGGGTGGAGGGCACTTCGCGTGTGAAGTGGGAAGGGTTCTTCCTCCCATTCCTGCAAAACAATATTGATTTGCAAAACTGGGAGCGAGACTCGAGTTTACGAGAGAGGCTTCAACCATTAAAGATAGACAATAGGGTGAAGCAATGACCCAGCTATTGAATTATAAAAAAAATTTTAGTCAGTAGCTGGGGAATGACCTACATTCGTCCTCGTTCTCATAAAGTAGTCTCAACTAGAAAAACAGAAATACAAAGTAACATCTTTAATTGACATTAAATATGAATTTGATACAATTTTAAAAATTTCAAAAAATCTCTGTAGAAATATAATAATAAAACAATTTGGTGCTTAAAGGACATTATCCTTTAGATACACCAATTGGGACGATCTCAAAATTTGTAGTTTTGATATCTAATCATAGAAAAAACAAGGAATATGCAAATGACACAAGAACGAACTAATCCAACGACGATCCGGCTGCACGCCGGAAGCTCCTCTCTTGAAATCGACAGTGAAGGTCGCCTGGCGTTTCGCCTTGCCGGCCAAC
>CAYTUX010000203.1:0-5743 GCA_964441455.1 uncultured Victivallales bacterium
TTTACTAAATCCATCCGGCATAAAACAACCTTTCATTTAAAAATAATACAACCCTGTTCGGTGCACCAAAGATACATCTTTTCAAAAATTGTGTCAAATAAAATTCGGCAAACCAATCAAAAAAAATCGGATATCTGCAAAAAGGCATAGTATATTACAGATAAACAGGTAATATGTGTATATTACATATGTTCGCGGTAAGTGCAAAGTCAGTAAATCTCCGATTTGCATATTTTAAGGGTAAACTAAAAGAAAATGTAAAGGGTGAACGGTAAACTATTATGTTGCTTTGCAACTTATCTATATAAATGCCGATGGGGAATATCACTCCTTGGGGAGGAATGTTTTTTGTTGGGGGGAATGCACAACAAAAACATCTTATTCCCGATGGGGCAAGCTCAGCGTTTCCGATGGGGAATATCACTCCTTGGGGAGGAATGTTTTTTGTTGGGGGAAATGCACAACAAAAACATCTTATTCCCGATGGGGCAAGCCCACCGGAGATCTCCTGCAACGAAGGATCGTTGCGTTCCTGACCTCTGCTGAGACCGGCTACAGGTTGCACTCTATGCGAGACACCTCTTATTCCCGTTTAACATTAAGTAACGATTCTTTTGTTGTTTTTAGCAAGATAGTTATATTAACTTTATAAAATTTCTATTGATTTGTTCTTAATTATTCTATTATTTGGACAAAACTAAAACAAGGAAATATATTATGACTAATAAAGAGATACTTTTTGAAGCATTAAAGGGAAACAATACACCACGAGCAGCCTGGGTGCCGTTTACCGGTGTTCACGCCGGATCATTAATAAATAAGAAGGCAAGTGAATACCTTCAAAGTTCAGAACAAATTGTTTCCGGTATAAAGAAAGCGGTTGAATTATATAAGCCGGATGGTATTCCGGTGGCTTTTGACTTGCAGATTGAAGCCGAAGTTTTGGGATGCGAACTGAAATGGGCGGATGAGGCTCCACCTTCTGTAGTAACACATCCCCTGGAAATGGGAAAAACTCTTGCTGATCTGCCGGAGTTTGATATTTCAAAGGGTCGTCTGCCGATAGTTTTATCGGCATCAAAGCAGCTGAAGAGTGATTTAGATGATGTTGCTCTATATGGTTTGATATGCGGACCTTTTACTTTAGCTCTTCATCTGCTTGGTAATAATATATTTCTTGAGATGTTTGATCGTCCTGAATATATAAATGAACTGATGGATTACTGTAAAAACATTGCAATCAAACTTTCTGAAGCCTATATCCAAGCCGGTTGTGATGTGATTGCTGTTGTTGATCCGATGACCAGTCAGATATCACCGGACCATTTTAATGAATTCGTCTCTGAACCGTTAAATTCCATTTTTGATTTTGTAAAATCTCAAAACGCATTTTCTTCTCTTTTTGTATGTGGCGATGCCACAAGGAATCTGGAAGTGATGTTTCAGACAAACTGTGATAATATATCTGTAGATGAAAATATTCTTCTTGGTCTTGTTAAAGATTTTTCAGCGAAGTATAATAAATCTTTTGGCGGCAATCTGAAACTTACAACAGTTCTGTTGCTTGGAAACGAAGATGATGCCAAGGTTGATGCATTAAACTGTCTTGATGTTGGTGGTGAAAAAGGATATATTATCGCTCCCGGATGTGATTTGCCATACTCGACTCCTGCTGAAAATATTGCTGCAGTTTCAGAGATTGTTCTGGATGAGTATCAGCGCGAAATTGCCAGAAAAATTGTTTTGGATGATACAGAAGTTGATGTGTCGCTGGCAGATTTGCCAAATGAATTTACAAGAACTCGTGTGGATGTAATAACTTTGGATTCAGAAGCATGTCCACCTTGTCAGTATATGGTTGATGCTGCACATCGGGCAGTAGCGAAACTTGGAGAAGATATTGTTGTGAAGGAGCATAAAATAAAGGACAAAGCCGGTATTGCCGCAATGGTTAAACTGGGTGTTAAAAACATTCCGACAATATGTATTAACGGCAAAGTTGCCTTCTCTTCAATAATACCTGACATCGATAAACTTGTTGAGGCAATCAAACATGCATAAAAAAATACCAATAACTCTTGTTACCGGCTTCCTTGGAGCCGGTAAGACAACATTTTTAAAGAACTATATTAATCAGCATAAAGAAGAGAAAAGCTTGTATATAATTAATGAGTTTTCATCTCTTGATGTTGACGGCCAGATTCTTTCAGAGACGGAGGATAATATTATGGCAATCTCCGGCGGAAGCATATTCTGCAAATGCCTGGTTGCAGATTTTATTGCTGTATTGAAGAATGTCAGAGAGAGTGTGCATTCCAATAATATTGAAAGAGTTGTTATTGAGGCAAGTGGTATGGCAGATCCGACAGTTATTGTGGATATGCTTAAAGATACTAATTTGGATGATTTCTTTGAATTGGCATTAATTGTATCTATAATTGATTCAAACTCATTTCTCAAGCTGGTTCACACTCTGCCGAATATTCTCACACAAGTTGAAGCATCAGATATAGTTTTTATAAATAAAACAGATATACATGATGAAGAACTTGTGGATTCCGCATATGACAAAATAAGAAAAATTAATCCTTCTGTAAAGATTGTAAAAACACAATATGCAAATTTTGATAACAGTCAGCTTGAACTGTCCAGGCAAAAAAACATCTTGCATGGAGAGCTTCCAAAGTGCAGAGATCCAAATTATGACAGGTATATAATTGACCAAAAAGATATTACCTCTATTGATGATCTTAAGAACAAAATATCAGCTTCCCCGCGAAAAATTTATAGGGCAAAAGGCTATTTTAAGGTTGATGATCAGCTTTTCAAACTGGAGTATGAGGGAAATAATATCTCTATTACAGAAGAGACATTTGGTGATAAACAACTTGGCATTGTTGTTATTACCGAAGGAAAGAAAGAATAATGATTAATTTTGGACTAGCTTCCTCCTTCGCCGTTCCGGACTTCCTCCGTTGCCAGCTACTAACTCTAAAAAAATATAATGAGGACAGGGCAAAAATAATGTTTGCATAATTAATATTTTTTTATTAAGTTTTAATTATATTAAAAGTTTAATATAAATATGGGAGGTAATTACTATAGCTTGAATTCATTTAATCATCGATGAGCAATACAAGGTATTAGAGCATTTTAAGATTGAAACGCAGTAAACCTATGGATTGTGGCTTCCGCTGCATTTTTCAAAAAAAAGCAAAATAAGCTCTGCTATTCTTTATTTTTTTTGGAAACACTGGGTTCTTTTTGTGCGATTGGTTAAGACTGATTTATTGAAGCATAGACATGTGAGCAGTATTCGAAATCAGAATCACTGTTCAAATTTTCCACCTGAATCGGCTTTACTGTGTACCCGAGATCCTGAAGAAATTCGACAATATCCTGGACTGACTGATTCAGTGCTTTCAGATAGTCGCGATGTACTTCGCAGAAGATCGATGGAGCTTGCACTTTCAACAAGCTTCGGGCTTTCCGAAAAACAAGCAATTCACTTCCCTCGCAATCACAATTGATAAAATCCAATTTTGGAATGTTGTGGTTGTCGAGAAAATTAGGCAGGGTAGTTGCCTGTACCTGGATTGTCTCCGCTTCTTCAGCGTGTGTTATTCCGCTTCCTTCACCGTGTTTGTAAAATTGAATAGAGCCGTTTTTGTCGCTAAGGGCGAGGTTATGAATACTCATGTTGCGAAGTTTATTGCTTGAAACATTTTGTTGAAGAGACTTGAAATATTCAGGCACTGGCTCGAATGCATGAACGCATCCTTTCTTTCCTATTGCTTTGGCAATAGCGATAGCTGTAACTCCGCGATTTGCACCCCCTTCAATAACAGTCATGCCAGGACGTAGAACAGACTCCAGAAACGTAACCTCGCCGTAATGGTGGGCGTTTTTCTGCAGTTCGCGGCGAAATGCTGCGTTGAATGTTAATGTTGTCATATAATATCACCTTTCATTTCTTTGATTGGACAAGTATTTATAGCTTTCGTGTCGTTCGGCAACCGCCAATTTTTCAAATGCAGTCTTTTAATCCTCTGTCTGCGACAATCATTTCGTGTTTGAGAAAAATTTTTATTTATGCCGGTAATGACACTATTCAGTGGCAAATCATTGCTTGAGAGTCGACAGATCCGTTGTAACCCGAGTTTTAATTTTTTTATTTATTTCAAATGCAAAGGTTCCCGGTTTTTACGGAGCACAGCGTAAAAAAATCTAATGCAGCGATTTGTTATACGAGCTGAAGTCATCGTAACAGACTATTGATTTCCAATTTTTGCTATAGCATCTATGGCGGCTTGTGCGATTGGATAGAGGCCAGGACCAGCCGTCAATAAGGGTTGTGTTCCGTATTGAAAAATAGACAGCTCTTCCATAGTCATCGATTTTTGAATAGCAAGTCCAAGAATATTAATCATTTCTCCGGTAGACACCCCGCCACTTATTTGCGCTCCAAGAAGCAGACCTCCATTTTTAGCAAAAACCAATTTAACAGTCTGTCCTGTAGTTCCAGGCATTTTTTTTGGATGATGGTCAAAATTGTTGTAATTGCCGGTAACAACGGTGAATCCCTCAGTTATAGCCGCTTTTTCTGTTAATCCTGCAGCTCCCAAGGAAATATCACCGAGAGATGTTGAAAAAATGGCTATACACCCTTTGGTTTGGCGTATTACATTAAGGTCATAAAGATTCATTCCTGCAATCCGGGCTTCAGACGCACTGATGGAAGCCAACATAACTCGTGACACTTTATGTGTAAAATAATCTCGGTGTTCGGCACAATCTCCGACTGCAAAAACATCTGGAGCTGAGGTGCGTAGATAATCATCGGTTATAATTCCATTATAAACGCCAATATTCAGACCCGCTTTTTGGGCAAGTTCTGTATTTGCACGATAACCTATTGCAAAAAGCACTATATCAGCGGTAATGGTTTCACCATTTTTTAATTCAACACCAGAAACCTTTCCGTTTTTTCCATTTATTTGTTTTACCATTTCACCAAGTCTTAACTTAACTTTGTGATTTTGTAACGATTTTCTTGCTTTTTCCGAGAAGTCGGTATCGAAAGCCAACGGAAGAACTGTGTCCATTGCTTCAATCAAAGTGACATTTGTTCCATTTTTTACAATCTCATCACTCATCTCAACACCAATAAATCCGGCACCTATAACAACAACATTTTTTGCCTGTTTTAGCGGCTCATTTATTTTTTTTATATAGTCAAACTCTTTGCGAACAGTAAACACTCCTTCAAGATCGCTTCCGGAGATGGGTGGTACGATAGGCTCCGAGCCAAGAGCAAGAATTAGTTTTTCATAGGAAACACTTTCACTATTTTTTAAGAAAAGAGTTTTCTCAGCCGTATTTATAGAAATCACTTCGTCAATTAGGAATTCAATCCCTGCCTTTTTTGCCCCGGTAAGCGGCTTAATGTTTTCATCGACAGACGCTAAGGTTCCAATTGTATATGGAATTCCGCAGGGAACAAGTGATTTTGGTTCTTTGCGGATAACGAGCACCGATTTATTTTTGTTCATTTTTTTTGATGTCATTGCAGCTGTTCCGCCAGCTGGATTTCCTCCAATAATAACTATGTCTTTTTTCATATATTATTTCCTTTTTTTTAAGAAATTATGTAACTTCTCAATAAGTCTTTGATCAACCGCTGAGCAAGATTATTGATATATAGCTGCAATATATTAAAAGTATGGGGGGATGTACAAGAAAA
>CAYTUX010000204.1:0-11845 GCA_964441455.1 uncultured Victivallales bacterium
AATGCCTTCTCTTCTGTTCCTCGCTCATGCTATACTGCCTTTCATCGGTTTATATTAACCGATTTCGGGCAGTTGTCCAATTCCGACTGAAGCAAAACAATACTACCTGCTCCCCCGTGCGCGTATTGACAACAGAAACAGACACTTTCGCTACTGGAAACACTATATTTAGCAAATCCGGCATATATTTTATGCCTCCGCAAAACTGGTAAAACCGTGATCTTGAAGTCGTTTGCGCATCCTACCCAGTTTTTCGAGGCTACTCCAGTAGCGTGCGTTAGCTTCTGTTATTATCTCATCTGATATCACTTCCTTATCGTTTTTCAACACCTCATCATTAAAACAAAGTCGCATCAAAGATTCCAGAACCGGCATCAACTTCTTCTTTGAACCATGCAGCTTTGGCAATAATTTCTGCATGATTGCGGCATCCATAGCTTGCTCAAACTTCCAATCTTCACCGCTAAGCAATTTATGAAAGTATATGAAACGGCAGATCTCATTAGCAGAGCGATAACCAAATTCAGCTCCATCTTTTTTCAGGACAGGAAAGAATTTCATCAGAACGCTTGAAACCTTACCTTTTACATCATCCTCTAATTCCACATTAGTTAACGATGCCTGCTGGACGAATGCCCTGGCATATTGGGAGCCTTTTCCTGCGATCGCATCCAAATCCGGTTTCACAGGATTTTCCATGAATTTTTGCATCTCGTCATCTGTCACTCTAAACTCAATCGCATTTGCCCGATCTAGAACCTTCGGACTGAACATATAAGTTGTTTCATCAATGTTCACAGTACCTATAACAAACAGATTCTTAGGGATTTTCAACTTGGCGGGAACCCCATCCCAATCTTCTCCCGTGTCGTCATGCAAAAAAATTGGTTTGTCTGACTCCATAGCAGAAAGAAAATCAGCAAAGTATCTTTCTACATGCGAAAGGTTCATTTCATCAAGAATCAAGAAATATGGACTCTCCGAATCGCTTTGCGCATTCAGAATCAAGTCAAGCATACCATTGTCTGGCTTTCTATAACTTTTAGTTTTTAAGGCATCGGGATAGCCCAACAAGTTTTCATTACTTGTCCAGTCTGCCCCGACAGCAACCAGTTTCATCTGCTTTTTTGTTGCAGAAATCCAATTTGCGAACACCTGCGCAAGTTTTGTTTTTCCCGACCCAGAAAGTCCCGTTAAAATGAGGAACGGTTTTGCGCTCAGAGCTGCGCAAAATGCTGCCGGCAAATTTTCAGAGTATACGAACCTAGCCTTATTTAAATCCTTCTTTAAAGCATCAGTTGAAAAAAGCATAGAATCCGTCTCCCTTGAATCCTCAACTACATCCAGGACATCTTTGTTTAAATATTCCTTACACAATTTTAGCGAAGCTTTTAAGTGTTCCAGAACAAGTTGTTCGTCAAACTCCTCCTTTAAAATTTCTTTAGGATTAGCATAAGAGTTGTTAAATTTTGTTTCCTTCTTAACTCCATCCACATCTATTACAGGAGATTTTCCTTTTGATTTCCGAATAACTACTTCAAAGTTCGGCCTTGGATTTGTAACAGACTGAGCACATCCAAAAACAGCCCCTTTACCATTCTTGTCAAAACACATGGAAACATAAACGCCATCACTCGTTTCCTGCCCTTCAGGACGAACAACAACATATGGAATACGCGGAAAAGCCCCTGCGCCTTTTGCATATGTTACAGTATACTTTTCTTTAAAATTTTTGTCACAAAATGACTGAAAATATTCTGTTAATACCTTTAGGTGCGCTTTAACCTCAAGGGCTCTTTTATCTCCAGCCTTTAATCCACCGGAAATACCAACAGGATAATCCCGACAAAAATTACATACAGCTTTAAATACTAAATCCATTTCAACCTTTCTAAGAAAAATAGCTTTTGCAACGAACCAATTTGCCTTCTGTAGCTTCAACATCTCAATATATACAGATACAATCTTTTCATTTTCAGTATTAGACCAGGCATATTTCTCATCTCGTCTTCTTCTTTAAATTGATTAACCTTCGCTCTCCTATTTCTCTCTCAACTTCATCAATCGATAAATTTGAATCCATCCAGACATAAATACGATCACTCAAAGCACGTAATTCTGTTAAATCAAATTCAAAATTACGTTTTAGTCTGGCATTAAGACGATCTTTCAAGCGCTTAAACCTATATAGACGAAATTCATCTTCATTCATAGGCTGATAACTAGGCTCGTCAAGGTGCGGATACTCATTTCCTGCAAACGTATCCAGAATTGCCTTAAAAATAATTTTTGCTCCTTTTGGAGGGACAGCCATGCCAATCTGCTTACGGACCTGCTCTTTTGACCCAACAAAAATAAAATCGTCATCAAAACTTTGTAAACGGGCACGTTCTCGATTAGTTAACGCCCTAGGTTCATCCCAATGATAAACATGAGTTCCTCCTCCTCCACTTCCTGTAATCGTATACGATGGTTTATCCGCCTCAAGCCGTTTATAGATATGGCTCATTTTCGAACCTGTATTTACGTGGAGTCTACACCACTCTATCTTCTCTCGTATTTTATTAATGGCACCAACTTTTTTTAGTTCTTCATACCATGGAATAGTTTTTAAATATGATTTCAAGTCAGAATCACCCCACTTGACTATATCATCAAGCTTCCACGCATTTTCTCCTGGAGGAGTGAACATTAGACGCCAAATAACTTCTTCTGACTGTCGAGTTCGTTCCATGTTGAAAAGATCATCTTTTATACCTTTCAAGGCTGTTTGACATGATACATCAATCTCCTTAAAAGGCTCTGGAGAGGGGACTTTAAAAATCTTCTTTTGATCTTTTCTTATACCAACAATGATATATCTATGACGCGACTGAGGAACTCCGTAATTTTCAAATTTGTAGAGATGAGTTGTTACATTATAACCTTGTCCTGCCGATTCAAGGTCTTTGATAATTTTATGAAACGCCGCATCTGAATTTGCCGAGTGTATACCACTGACATTCTCTGCAACGAAAAAAAGAGGATCAGAATACTCTATCGCCTTAATCCCAGCTTTGTACAAATTCCCAAATTTTCCCTGAAACCCTTTTTGTTCACCAACAAGGCTGAAATCATTACAAGGAAATCCAAAAGCCAACGCTGTAATCTTTTCAAACGAAGAAATTGTTTTCTCATGCCCTTCTTGATCTTCCACGAATGCGGTTGCATCAACACAAACACCTTCGCCGGGCAGATTTTCATGATATGTATTGCGAGCCTGAATATCCACATCAACTCCCCAAACATGCTCAATTGGCAACTTACAGCCATGCTCTTCCGAAAATTCTTCTGCAGCAAGCTTGGCGCCTACAGCCATACCACCTGGGCCAGAGAACAATTCTCCCAACCTAAAAATCCTATCCATCGATATAAAATCCTTCTTGTAATGCTCTTTCTTCGATCTGGATAATCAGAGGACATTGTTTCTCGGATGGTAATTTTACGGGAATGCGAGAGGCTGTTTCCAGCAAACCTCTATCTTTTTCAGTTAAAACTCTTTGTTCTTCATCCCAGGTTAAAATACGTCCCCAATATTTGGCACCTCTACCAACCACATACATTTGAGCCTCAATACCCTTTAATACTTTCTGACCTCGTTTTGCATTCTTCTCTTTATACTCATTTTCCAGTGAATCAACAAGTTCAGGAAGAACCGATTTATCTAAAAAAACATTAATTTTCTGCACCCGCTGCCAACAGATTTCCTGTTTACAATACTGAGTGACATTCAGATCTGTATCGGTAATCGTCTCATTAACAAGCTTGGACATCATAAGTAACTGCTTCTGAATCGCCTCTGAAACTCTTTGTTTCTGCCATATATCTGAGAAATTAACAAATCTTCCCTTCTCGCGAACAACTTTCATAAATAATGCAAGAGTATACGTAATGATGTTGGCTTTATCCCCGCCGTACCATTCCTGACTCATTATATTCTTATCAAGAAATCTAAATAAAATTGCCTTGGCAATTAATCTCTTAAAATACAACTCATTAAATTGATTTTCATCTTTATCCCAGAGGCCTTTGTGGTCATCTTTACCACCAATCTCCTCAGCAAACTTTCCAAAATTCCACTGAGCACCTTTACTGACATAGTGAGGCATTTCAGCAAAAGAGTTCTCAAACTTCGCAAGATCTGTTTTAGTAAACATTTGGCTATTAGGATTCTGCAAAAGAAACTTTTTCCTTTGTGCAGTGGTAAGTTTTGACTGTTGATTAGCGTACTGACCACGAGCTCGTTCGTAATACCAATACGTTTCTGTTAAACCACCCTCGGAAGAAGGTGCAAGAATACGTCTTGAAAAATCTTCAACGCGTCGATGAAATGGATGGTTAGAGAAGAAATCAGCTGCACTTACTTTATTTTGAGTATTTGCATATCGCGAAATTAAGGGAACAACCTCATCTACCCTCTCTGGGTTAATAATAGATAATTTAACCTGTACAAACACTTTAGATAAATCGACAGCATTCTTATCCATAAGCTTAGACATAAAAATAGATGCGGTTGTTTGTCCTCCATTAACAATCTGCAGGTTTTTTACAGAGACAATTTTATTGCTTACCATGTGCAACTCTTCGGCAGTTGCTGTTAGCCCATTATTATATGCAAAAAACATTTCAGGTACGTTTTTTAATGTACTGCGAATTCCTTTATTTACCTTTGCCCGAAACTGCAAAAAAGTCCGTACATTTTGTTCTAACAACCTTTCTCCATATTGGTCATATATGTTCGCTAATAACTCCCCCGGCAAAACTAACAAAAATGACCTGCAATCACACGTTTCACCAGAAGCAGGAAGACAAGGTATTCCTCCTTTCATATAATCATCAAAACAAATTTCTATGTCTTCTTTTTCTTTTCCTGATTCGGCTAATCGCGTGAGGCGAGTGATATCTAATATGTTATATTCAGTATTGAAATCATCAACTTTGCGATTCTCAAAACCCTTTAATCGATCACTTCGCTTTGCGTTAGACAACAGAAAAAAACGAATCTTTGAAATGTTTGAAATGTTTTCAGAAATATCTCTCGCCACTCCATACGCAGCTAATGATTCCTCAATATCTTGATAAAAATCACAACTTTTTGCCTTAATAAAAAAATTCTCTGCACGCTTAAACCATGCATTGGCGTCTGTTTGAGTTAAGGTTCGTACTTCCTCTGTTGGAGAAAAATCACAAATAAACAAACATAGCTCCTGACGGTCTTTATCTAAAGACCATGCATCAATTCTAATTCCCTGTTGTCCCTTTTTAAAAAATGCAGAGTCATAACTTTGAATGTGAGCTTGCTCAACAAGAAAATCGCACATCTTTTCACAAAACTTTTCTTCACAGAAGTCGTTTTCTGAACCTGCTCTAGCATAAATATCCTGCATGAATTCAGCATAATATTCTTGCTCAGTCATTTATAATCCCCCATTCCTCCAACTTAATCTCAAAACTACTGCATTCCATTATATTGATGCTATATGTCAAGTGTGCAATACCAGCCTTCAAATCTTCAGGACATATACGAGGAAAATCACCATCAATTAAGTAAGCGTGCTCTTCCAACAACAAATAATTAAACTCCATATATTCATCAGAGTAATAGTATCCAGCTTCTATAAGCAAATCCTGAAACAAGGCTAATGCTTGATCAGACTCCTGCTCAAGCTTTTCCTTAAGATCCTCCACTAACAATGGCAAGTTTATAGCATTACCATTATCACCTGTAGTCGTGCCTAAAGAAACCACAAATAAATATAGATTATCCATTTGTGATGATAGTTGCTCGGCTGAACTGATCTTTACCGTAGGTGCTGTACCCCCCATCTGACACTTAACTTCAACTGCTGAAGAATCAACACTGAAATCCTGAGGGAAACCTTCAGGACCATGCCAGAACTTGACGGCTTCAGCACCACCATACTTCGGCACTAAATGATTTCTCAAGAAAACCAATTCACCTATCAATCCTTTAATTTTCTCTTCCGGCAAGATATCCAAGCGATTCTTTTTCAAAAAAGACTGCCATCTCCTTAAACGCTGCAGAATGATTGATGTCGCAGATTCCGAGCTAGACACCTTCTTTGTTGCATTTATTAAATCACCGCACAAAGCAAAAAAAAGTTGCCAATTACTCTTTTCTTTTAATATTAAAACTAACCTGAAAATGTTTGCTCCAACAGCCATCGATGCTGTTTCAATTCCAACCAGGTTAGGAGGATGTTTAATCACAGGGTTTAATTCTGAACTATATTCATAAACAAACAGATACCGCCCTAAATGATCTTTTGCCCAAAAGATATCCAGTGGATGATTTGGATCTGCGCGCAATGCACTCACATCCCGTTTGGGAGCAACAATTTTATCCCATGGATTATTCATACTCTCCTCGCATATCATCATCATCCTCAAAACTGGAACCATACATATTCTTCCAGTATGTTGTATTCACCTGATATGTAGCTAATTTCTTAATTCTCCTGCCATTTTTCTCACCAGGGAATGATATTCCATAAGCAGCAACTCCATTAGGAAACACCGGCGTATCCGACCCCTCTATTCGGCAATCTAAAATATGTAACATTAACAATGGCGTCGTTCGAACCTCTCTATTTTTAAGGTCTATCGTTTCAAGTCCCCCTGCTGCCAACTTTCGTTGGGAAAGCAACAATCCAGCGGCACATTTAGTTGTTGTAGCTCGCAAACCGGGGTTCACCTTTTTTAAAGCGTCCTGTAGGATATTAATTTTAACCTTCTTCTTCCTATTTTTATCAACACTAACAACAAGGACATTCCATATTGTATACTTCTCTTCATCTGAAAGCATCTCTATATATGTTTTGACCGCTTTTGAATCTGTAACCGTAGATTCTGGATGATTTTCAAATGCGGCAATAAAATCAATCACTCTTTCAGATCTTACTTGAGTCCATAGGGTATGAGTTGAACTGCCCAAATCACCTAGAACGCCTTCATTTTCAATAATCTTGATAAAGTTATTCAATAATTCCAAATTATTTTTTACTTTATTTTCATCTGTAAACAACCTTGAAGTTTCAATAAGACGTCCGGTTAAATCTATTTCTCTTACAACAGTGCGAGCTGAACGCATCTTATTTCTAGCCGTAACTATAAGTGATTCAGGGTGATTACGAACACAAAGACCAAAATCTTTTGGCGTTTTATTGAGTTTCTCCATTTTCAAAAATTCATTCTTCAATTCTTGAGTTGCACTGGCTATATGGGCATACCATCCACGAGCCTCTTGTGTCATATATATGCGGCACAGATCCTCATACCCCTGTCTATAACCGAACCAACGCCCCATCTGCATAAGAGTATCGTACATTATTGAGTTCCTAAGAAAGTATGTTGTTGAAAGACCTTCTAAAGTCAATCCTCGGGAAAGACTAAGTCCTCCAACAGCAATAATATGCCTACCCTTTGGATAATTTCGAGCCGAATAATCTATTTCTTTCTCTGCACTACTTGAACTATTAACCTCTATTACTTGAATCCGTGCCGAAGCCATTCTCAGTGTTTTTTGGATATCAGACCACTTAAACTCTGTATTGATAAATTCTTTTTTCCACACATCAAATAAATCTTTGATGCAAGAATCAAATAATGCCTGATTACTGTCTAATTCACCATAGTTCACAATCGAATCAACTAACTGACTTAGATAGTCATGAATCAACAAGCGTACCTCTGACTGAATGCGGGTAAAACGACTTACATTAACAAGCATTGAGTTATGCTTTGAATCATGCCCTCTCAAAATACGAATAGCATTCACTAAGATAAATACTATTATTGCCTCTTTCAAACTATCAGGAATGAATGAAGGAATTTCATGTATTTTATGTTTGAGAGCTAAAAAATTCTGATAATCATCGACCTCTCTAATAAGAGCAAATTCTTTTTGAAGAAAAATTCGTTCAGCCCCTAAATAATTTGTGGGTGCATCTAAATTCTTTATGAAGTTCTCAGGAAAAAGATCATCAACCATTTCCTCGGGAGTTTCAGGGCTGATAAAAATATTAGCAAAGGGCGTAGCAGTATAACCTAAGTATACATTCTTCGAAAAAAGGCCAAGAAGTTCCCTTATTTTATCATTTGTTTTAGTTGGATCTAAATCATCATTTTTTGTATTTATGGATGCGTGATCAGCTTCATCATCAATTAGAAGCATTGGATGATCTGAAAGATTGAGATTGTTATTTTTTAGCCAGTCAATCAGATTTCGCAAAATGCTGACATTCTTCTTAACTACAAAAACCAGCGGGTGCTTGAATTGATCAATAGCAGTCTGTCGCTGGCTAGCGCTCTGTTTATTAAAATCGGCATGTGCCGTTGTTATAGAAACAGGCATTTTTTCGTGTCTGTATACACCCACACCAATCAATTTTTCTTTAAGGGCAATATCCTCCATCATCAAAGAACTATCAATTCCAATTACCCCAGCATCTATTCTTCCTTGAGTTTGTTTTCTAAGTGAATTAAGCAAGCCAGCCAAGATGATAACAACACGATAACCTGAGTCGAGAGCCTTACAAATTAGACCTGAGTAATTTGCTGTCTTACCTGACTGAACATTACCAACCACAAGACCTTTTCTCTGCCAGGTGCCTTCGTCCATTGGATTTTGTAACAAATCCAAAATTTCATTTGTTACAATATCCATTTTAGTGATGACATTATTTCCAAATCCATTCTGCACAAGCAATTGTTTATACCTTCTCCAGTAATAGAAATCGATATCAGCACTATGCTCCTTCAACCAAGGTTTATGTTCTGCATCTTTTAATGTCGCTCCCAAACCCATTGTAGTTTGATACGTAGCCTCCAATTCCCTTACCATCATTATTTTTTCTTGATCAGACAAGTCAATTTCCAAGACGTTGGAAATTTTTTTAACTCGCTCCTCAATAAGGTCTCTTGAAATGTCATTGTCTTCTTCAAATAATGACATTGAAACAGTATCATGTACTCGGCCATAATTAGAACTCATAACCACGTTCCTTGAATAATACTTTGACTATTTCTTGGCTAGCAACAAAGGGATCTGTTAACAAAATTTCCTTCAAACGCTCTTTAGAAGGAACACTATTCCTTGCCACAAAAAT
The DNA here is from genome assembly GCA_964441455.1 of uncultured Victivallales bacterium. Classification (GTDB taxonomy): domain Bacteria; phylum Verrucomicrobiota; class Kiritimatiellia; order JAQICX01; family JAQICX01; genus JAQICX01. Next base: position 9,168 of record CAYTUX010000204.1, read on the forward strand.
GTTTAATAATTCTTCCAATTTTTCACGCTCTAATGCAGAAGCTGTTACTTGTTCAGGATTTGTCGCCAAATCACTATAATACGAATCCCTAGGGAAAGATGCATTTAGCATAGACAGCACATTAAAGAACAGCTTCTGCTGCTCACTCGATAATGTTTTGACACATTGTTTAATCAAAGGATGATCCTTATTAACTTCATAGTAAACTTGACCATCTTTTGCGACTCTAACCCATGCGGGAGATATAACGTGAGAACGTAAACGTTGTCCCCTCTGCTGGTATACATTTTTACCTGATATCTCAATCTTTCCAATGATTCGTCGCAAATTATCCCTAACACCTGCTGGCGGAAACGCATTAGATTTTTTTACGTCAATCTTCCAAAGATGATCAAGACTATTAGGAATATCCACTTTTACGCGGAGCAGTTTTGTTAGTTCTTCTTTTGCAATTAACCTAAACCAAGTTGAGTCAATAATTAACCTTTTATTTCGATACACATAAAACCCCTGGCTTTGCAGATACCCCTGTTTACCCGCAAACTTTTTCCAATCCGACTTACTAACTTTATTATGATGAGGCAATATATACGGTTGAACTATTATATATGAACCTTCATAAAGAAACTTTTCCTGTCTGAGTTCTGTTGACTTGGATAAGTTAAATGGATCAAAGGCTTCCAACTCTTTTTTGTTAAAGAATATTTTAATTTTAGCTTTCCCTGCATCAGGAGACAAAAAACGATGAAATACCAACTCCAAATGTTCTCGAACAGACCTAATGGACTCATTAAACCTCGATTCTTGATTCTTAACAGAAGTACCTTCTTCTATGCGGTCTAAATGTTGCCATAAAACAATTGTTCCAGAACCAATTATATTTAAATATTCATCGTTTAATCGCGCTAATTCCGTATTCTTCTCTATATCTTCATCTGAAAACAATAATAAAGGCCAGTCTAACCCCTGCCGCTTTGAAATTTCTTCTAAATCCCATTGAGCTACATTAATTGAATTTGCTTTTTTGCTTAAAACGGTCAGACAACGACATTGTGAAAAAGTTGCCGTCTTCAAACCTAAGCCAAAACGTCCCAAATCTTCCTGTGACCGTTTCTCGATAGGGCTAATTGATCCAAAACGCATTGCTGAAATTAATTCTTTTTCATCCATTCCATAACCATTATCGATAACAGCCAGCCATGGGTTCCCTGAATTCCACATAAACCTGATATTTATCTCCGAAGCGGCAGCAGCTATACTATTGTCAACAATGTCTGCAACAGCCGATTCCATAGAATAACCAATATCCCGCATTGATTCTACAAGGGCGGAAGATTTTGGGGGCACGCTTTGATAACAGCTTTTTTTCTTCATAACAAAATACTTGAACTAAGCCTCAATTATTTATTGTTAAGGTAAATCGACTTGACCTATCAAAAAATCTATGCACTTCAGAGACAACAACCTGACCAAAATATCTGAAGTCCATATGGTGCCGAGAACGATAAAACAGATGTATTTCATCTATTGAGTTTTCTGAATTGATCATGCGTTGCTCTGCAAAATGATCGTTAGGGCCTTCCCAACTTAATGTGTTGCCATGTAATATATCTTCATATGCTTCCATACAATTCTGTTTTTTGGCAGTAACAAACAGAATTATCTTGTTATCATTACTCGGAGTCACAACACCCCGAGCTAAAGCCTGATAACCACGATACCCCCATATCTCGGCAAGTTCATTTCGCGAATATGACATCCCAACATCGATCAAATCAAAATTAACTGGCATAAATTAACCCTCCCAAATATACTTTAATAGAAGTATGCGAAACAATCCCGTACTCACACTCCAGCCTTCAACCTGACACATGCCAGAGTAGAACTCTCGTTGAAATGGCTTTTCTAACGGAATCAACACTAAGAAATGGATCCAACTCAAATGTCGTGACAGTGTTACGACAATCTCCTCTTCAGGATAAATATCCGCAAATTGCATCATCCGACGCAAGTTTTTCTCAGAAAACACTCTTCCATAGTCACGGACTAATAGTCGTGACAGTGTCGCGACTATTTTCTCCCCGTATCCAGCCCGTTTGCCGCCAATTACATCTTGAATAATGGGCCTGCCCACACACCAATACAGAATTGTTAATCCGGCATTAATTACTACCGCGACGATTGAGCGGGCTTCCTTTATGAGTTTGCGGATATCCGACAGAATAACATCTGAAGACTGCGTCTTAGTCACTGATATTTTTTTGCCTTGCTTGCTCGCCATAAAATCCTTTCTAAGGAATTATATTACCATCTTTTTCCGATGTTCATCCAGCAAGCCTTGATCCGGGCAAAATCGCTCCGGCGCAGCAATCCTGCTCCCTTCAAACTTCAGAAACTGTTCTTTGAAGGCTTTGCTGGTGCAGTGCTCTTTCAAGGTCGGGCTGAGGATCAGACGGTATTTTTCGTCAAATGAAATCAGGTGGCGGTCAAAGGCGGCATCGTATGTGGCTGACAAGCAAAGTCCGTTGGCCGGGTTCATGCGGTTCTTCGCATCCTCCGCCCAGGCGATTATGTGACTCGCCCGCAGCACTTCGGGGATGCTCAAGCCGGTAGTACGATTAATCCTCAGCTTTTTGTTTAACTTCTTCATAAAAACAGACAGTCGGCAACATAATTGG